>NZ_JABMCW010000142.1:0-13575 GCF_013179705.1 Pseudomonas sp. CM25
TGACGACGCCAGCGCCAGCAGCGGCAACAGCCTGCTGTCGGTGGTCGCACAGCTGTCGCTCAGCCTCGGTGTGGCCTGCGCCGGTGCGTTGCTCGGCGGGTTTACTGCAGCCGGCAGCGCCGATGGCGTGGAAACCACGCTGGGGGCGTTCCAGCTGACCTTCGTCACCATCGGCGTGATGGCAATGCTGGCAGCGGCGATCTTCATGCAACTGGCGCCGACGGACGGAAGGCGTGCCCGTCGTCCGGAACAACACATGGAGTCGTAGGGCGAATGGCCATGAGGCTGGTAGACTGTGCGGCATTTTTTCGCTTCGCAACGCAGGCCTGCCTCGTGACCACCGAATCCACCGCTTTTGCCACTCTGCCGCTGTCCGCCGCCATGCTGGCCAACCTGGACGCCCTTGGCTATGCCTCGATGACGCCGATCCAGGCCCAGAGCCTGCCGGTCATCCTCAAGGGCCAGGACCTGATCGCCCAGGCCAAGACCGGCAGCGGCAAGACCGCCGCCTTCGGCATCGGCCTGCTCAACCCGATCAACCCGCGCTACTTCGGCTGCCAGGCCTTGGTGCTGTGCCCTACCCGCGAACTCGCCGACCAGGTGGCCAAGGAGCTGCGCCGCCTGGCGCGGGCCGAGGACAACATCAAGATCCTGACCCTGTGCGGCGGCGTTTCACTGGGCCCGCAGATTGCCTCGCTGGAGCACGGTGCGCACATCATCGTCGGCACCCCGGGGCGCATCCAGCAGCACCTGGACAAAGGCACCCTGGTGCTGGATGGCCTGAACACCCTGGTGCTGGACGAAGCCGACCGCATGCTCGACATGGGCTTTTTCGACGCCATCGCCAGCATCATCGGCAAGACCCCATCGCGCCGCCAGACCCTGCTGTTCTCGGCCACCTACCCAACCGGCATCAAGCAGCTGGCCGCCGACTTCATGCGCAACCCGCAGCAAGTGAAGGTCGAGAGCCTGCACGCCGACAACCAGATCGAGCAGAGCTTCATCGAGATCGACCCGCAGCAGCGCCTGGAGGCCGTCACCCGCGTGCTCGGCCACTACCGCCCGCAGTCGTGCGTGGCGTTCTGCTTCACCAAGCAGCAGTGCGAAGACGTGGTTGCCCACCTCACCGCCAAGGGCATCGTCGCCCAGGCCCTGCACGGCGACCTGGAACAGCGTGACCGCGACCAGGTACTGACCATGTTCGCCAACCGCAGCAGCTCGGTGCTGGTAGCCACCGACGTAGCCGCGCGCGGCCTGGATATCGATGGCCTGGACATGGTCCTCAACGTGGAGCTGGCGCGTGATGCCGAAATACATGTGCACCGCGTGGGCCGGACCGGTCGTGCCGGCGAGAAAGGGATTGCGGTCAGCCTGGTGGCCCCGGCCGAAGGCCACCGTGCCCAGGCCATCGAACAGCTGCAGAAGAGCCCGTTGCGCTGGGACCAACTGGACAGCCTGAAAAACAAAGGCGGCGAGCCGCTGCTGCCGGTGATGACCACGCTGTGCATCGCTGCCGGGCGCAAGGACAAGCTGCGCCCGGGTGACATCCTCGGTGCGCTGACCGGTGATGCCGGTATCCCGGGCAAGCAGGTGGGCAAGATCGCCATCTTCGACTTCCAGGCGTTCGTGGCCGTGGAACGTGCGCTGGCCAAGCAGGCCATGCAGCGGCTGAACAGCGGCAAGATCAAG
Organism: Pseudomonas sp. CM25; assembly: GCF_013179705.1. NCBI lineage: Bacteria > Pseudomonadati > Pseudomonadota > Gammaproteobacteria > Pseudomonadales > Pseudomonadaceae > Pseudomonas > Pseudomonas sp. CM25. Next base: position 1,690 of record NZ_JABMCW010000142.1, read on the forward strand.
GGCCGCGCCCTGAAAGTCCGCATTCTTTAATCCCAGACAGTGACCCTGTGGGAGCGGGTTCACCCGCGAAAGCCATGGTGCATGCGCCATCGTATTCGCGGGTAAACCCGCTCCCACAGGGTCGGCATTCCACATTCGAATCCAGACAGGTTCATACCGTGCACTCCACCGACGTGATCATCCTCGGCGCTGGCGCCGCCGGCCTGATGTGCGCCCAGCTCAGCGCCCGCCGTGGCCGCCGGGTACTGCTGCTCGACCACGCCAACAAACCGGGCAAGAAAATCCTCATGTCCGGCGGCGGCCGCTGCAACTTCACCAACATGTACACCGAGCCGGCCAACTTCCTTTCGCACAATGCACACTTCTGCAAATCGGCCCTGGCCCGCTACACCCAGTGGGACTTCATCGAGCTGGTGTGCAAGCATGGCGTGGCGTACCACGAGAAGAAACTCGGCCAGCTGTTCTGCGACAACAAGGCCAGTGACATCCTCGACATGCTGCTGGCCGAATGCGACGAGGCTGGTGCCGAGATCCGCATGCAAATCAGCATCGAGCAGATCGAGAAAACCGCAAACGGCTATCTGCTGCAGACCAGCGGCGGCCAGTTCGCCTGCCAGTCGCTGGTGATCGCCACCGGTGGCCTGTCGATCCCGACACTAGGCGCCACCGGCTTCGGCTACCAGGTCGCGCGCCAGTTCGGCCACACACTGCTGCCAACCCGCGCCGGCCTGGTGCCCTTCACTATCACCGATCCCCAACTCAAGGCATTGTGCACCGAGCTGTCCGGCACCTCGCTGGATTGCACCGCCAGCTGCAATGGCAGCAGCTTCCGCGAGAACCTGCTGTTTACCCACCGCGGTCTGAGCGGCCCGGCGATCCTGCAGATTTCGTCGTTCTGGGAAGCCGGTGACACGGTCGAGATCAACCTGCTGCCGGACCGTGACGCACTGACCTGGCTGCAACAGATGCAAACCGAACGCGCCAACGCCGAACTGAAGACCGTGCTGGGCGAGGTCTTTACCCGCAAACTGGCCAACCTGCTGGCCGAGCAGTGGTTCGAGTCCAGGCCCATGAAGCAGTACACCCCGGCAGAGCTGGCCCAGATCGCCGAAAAGCTGGCGAACTGGCAGGTGGTGCCGGCCGGCACCGAAGGCTACCGCACCGCCGAGGTGACGCTGGGAGGGGTCGACACCCGCGAAGTGTCGTCCAAGACCATGGAATCACTGAAGAGCCCCGGGCTGTACTTCATCGGTGAAGTGCTGGACGTGACCGGCCACCTGGGCGGTTTCAACTTCCAGTGGGCGTGGGCATCGGCCAACGCCGCAGCGCAGTTCGTGTAGAGTAGAATCCATTCAGCAGCACGGAACGCTTCTTGCTGGCCGTGCTGCAATGCATTCATTCGCTCACTGCCTAGCAGGCCATCATGTCATCGAGCTCGTTCCGTCAGTCACTGCGTCGCCTGTGGGGCCAAGACAAGTTCAGCTACAGCATCCGGGTCACCATCGCCCTCACCGGGAGCCTGGCCCTGTGCTGGTACCAGAACGAGATGGCCCTGCTGATTCCGCTGTTCCTCGGCATCATCGCCAGTGCCCTGGCCGAAACCGACGACAGCTGGCAGGGCCGCCTCAGCGCCCTGGCCGTTACCCTGGTGTGCTTCGCCATCGCTGCACTGGCCGTCGAACTGCTGTTCCCCTACCCCTGGATCTTCGCCATCGCCCTGGCCCTGGCGGCGTTCGGGCTGACCATGCTCGGCGCCCTGGGCGAACGTTATGGCGCGATCGCCTCGGCAACGCTGATCACGGCGGTGTACACCATGATCGGCGTGGACCAGCGCGGTGGCCAGGTAACGGACTTCTGGCACGAGCCGATGCTGTTGGTGGCAGGTGCGGCCTGGTACGGGCTGCTGTCGGTGCTGTGGCAGGCGCTGTTCTCCAACCAGCCGGTGCAACAGAGCCTGGCCAAGCTGTTTTTCGAACTGGGCCGCTACCTCAAGCTCAAGGCCAGCCTGTTCGAACCCATCCGCACCCTCGACCTGGAGGCCCGGCGCCTGGAACTGGCCCAGCAGAATGGCAAGGTGGTGGCGGCGCTCAACGCCGCCAAGGAAATCATCCTGCACCGGGTCGGCAACAGCCAGCCCAACTCCAAGGTCAGCCGCTACCTCAAGCTGTACTTCCTGGCCCAGGATATCCACGAGCGGGTCAGTGCCTCGCACTACCCCTACAACGCCCTGACCGAGGCGTTCTTCCACAGCGACGTGATGTTCCGCTGCCAGCGCCTGCTGCGCAAGCAGGGCTCATCCTGCCAGGAACTGGCCCGCTCTATCCGCTTGCGCCAGCCGTTCGTACTCGCCAGCGGCTTTACCGAAGCACTCGAGGACCTCAACGCGTCGCTGGAGCACCTGCGCAACCAGAACAACCCGGCCTGGCGCAGCCTGCTACGCTCGCTGCGGGCGCTGGCCGCCAACCTGGCCACGCTGGACCGCCTGCTCAGCGCTGCCAGCAACCCCGACAGCCTGGCCGATGCCAGCGACAGCAGCCTGCTCGACCGTTCGCCACGCTCGCTGAAGGATGTGTGGACGCGCCTGCGCACCCAGCTCACACCGACCTCGCTGCTGTTCCGCCACGCCTTGCGCCTGCCGCTGGCGTTGTCGATCGGCTACGGCATGGTGCACCTGATTCACCCCACCCAGGGCTACTGGATCATCCTCACCACGCTGTTCGTGTGCCAGCCCAACTACGGTGCAACCCGGCGCAAGCTGGTGCAGCGCATTTTCGGTACCGCAGTCGGCCTGACGGTGGGCTGGGCGCTGTTCGACCTGTTCCCCAACCCGGTCATCCAGTCGCTGTTTGCCGTGGTCGCCGGGGTGGTGTTCTTCGTCAACCGCACCACCCGCTACACCCTGGCCACGGCCGCGATCACTTTGATGGTGCTGTTCTGCTTCAACCAGATCGGCGATGGCTATGGCCTGTTCCTGCCGCGCCTGTTCGATACCTTGGTCGGCAGCCTGATCGCCATCCTCGCGGTGTTCCTGTTCCTGCCCGACTGGCAGGGGCGGCGGTTGAACAAGGCACTGGCCAATACCCTGGCCTGCGCCAGCGTCTATCTGCGGCAGATCATGCAGCAGTACGCCCACGGCAAGCGCGACGACCTGGCCTACCGCCTGGCCCGGCGCAACGCCCACAACGCCGATGCGGCGCTGTCCACCACCCTGGCCAACATGCTGATGGAGCCTGGGCACTTCCGCAAGGAAGCCGACGTCGGCTTCCGCTTCCTGGTGCTGTCGCACACCTTGCTCAGCTATCTGTCGGGGCTGGGTGCGCACCGCGATATGGCGTTGCCCGCGCAGGTGCAGGAGCAATTGATCGAAGGTGCAGGGCAGAGCCTGGCCAACAGTCTGGACGAGATTGCCAACGGCCTGGCCGCACGGCTGCCGGTGGCGATTCATAGCGATGCCGAGGAGGCGCTGGCCAATGCCCTGGAACAGATGCCGGAAGAACTGGATGAACATCAGCGGCTGGTGCAGACCCAGCTGGCGTTGATCTGCCGGCAGTTGGGGCCGCTGCGTACCTTGGCGGGGCACTTGATCAAAGAGAGCCCGCCCGCCTGATTTTTCGCGGGGTCTGTGCTTTTCAGCCTCTATTTTGGCCAAATGCATTCGACATGCGATGATCGAGGTCTCATTCAAGGAGTTCGCGCCTGTGTCCATCGACTGGCTCTGCAAGCACCACACCGACCTTGGCAAAGATCAGCTCTACGCCATTCTGCAATTGCGTACCGAAGTGTTCGTGGTCGAGCAGCGCTGCGCCTATCAGGACGTCGATGGCCAGGACCTGAGCGGCGACACCCTGCACCTCATGGCATGGCAGGAAGACAAACTGGTGGCTTACCTGCGTTTGCTCGATCCGCAATCCCAGGGCGGGGATGTGGTGATCGGGCGGGTAGTGACTTCACCTGCGGCGCGAGGGCTGAAGCTGGGGCACACGTTGCTGTCGAAGGCGCTGGAGGCGGCGGAGCATTGCTGGCCGGGAGTACCGGTTTATCTGTCGGCGCAGGCGCATTTGCAGGCGTTTTATGCCAGGCATGGGTTTGTGGTGGCGGGTGAGGAATACCTTGAAGATGACATTCCACATATCGGCATGCGCAAAGGCTGAATTGCCGGGGGTGCTTAGCACCCCTTTCGCCGGCAAGCCAGCTCCCATAAACCTCAGGGGTAGCCCAGCACTTCGCGTATCTGCCGCAGATGGCGGATGATCCACTGCTTGTCGATCGCACCCCAGTCATGAATGCGGTAATGCCCGGCGTGGTTGCGCGCGCCTTCCTGCTGCTCGAACTCGCAGACGATATCCAGGTCGGCTAGCGCCGCGATAGTGTCCTGGGCGGTGCGCCGTGGCATGCCGGTGGCCTCCATCAGGGCTGGCACGCTGGTCGCGGTCTGGCTGTCGATCAGCCAGGCCACGTACAGGCGGCGGTAGAAGCTGCTCTTGGTCTTGCTCACTTCCATGCTGCATGTTCCTTAGGGGTTGCCCGGCAGCTCCCGATAGGTCAGGTAGACGCGCAGGTCGAATTCCAGTTGGTGGTAGTCCGGCTCCATGTGCTGGCAGAGCTGGTAGAACGCCTTGTTGTGATCGCGCTCGCGCAGATGTGCCAGCTCGTGCACCACGATCATGCGCAAGAACTGCGGCGCGGCCTCCTTGAACAGCGACGCAATGCGGATCTCCTTCTTGGCCTTGAGCTTGCCGCCCTGCACCCGCGATACCGCCGTGTTCAGGCCCAGGGCCCGATGGGTCAGGTCGAGGCGGCTGTCGAACAGCACCTTGTCCAGGTTCGGCGCGCTGCGCAGGTACTGCTGGCGCAGGTCCTGGGCATAGCCATACAACGCTTTGTCGCTTTGCACCTCATGGCGGTCTGGGTAGCGGCGCTGCAGGTATTCGCCCAGGCGGTCGCTGTCGATCATCTGCCGCACCTGCGCCTGCAGGTGCGGAGGGTAGGCTTGCAAATAACGGAGTACGGTCATGGCACTGTAGTCGGCGTAACGAATGCCGATTCTAGCCAATCACGCCCGTGGCCAGGGGAAAATCGCCGGGAAGCCGCTGGCATCTGCCGCAGTCATCGGGTGCGCCACTAAAAACCCTTGCACGTATTCGCAATCATTGGCCCTCAGCCAGGCCGCCTGGGCCGGGGTTTCCACGCCTTCGGCGATGACCGTGATGTGATAGTCGGTACACAGGCCGATGACGCTGCGCACCAGCGCCGCATCCACTGCCGAGTCGGGCAGTCGCGCAACCAGATGGCGGTCAAGCTTGAGGGTATCGATTGGCAGGTCACGTAGCATGCGTAGCGAACAGTCACCCGCGCCAAAATCATCCAGCGCCACCCTTACCCCCAACTCGCGCAAGCGGTGTATCTGCTTCACGGCCGCATCGATGTTGTACATCAGCGAGGTTTCTGCCACTTCCACTTCCAGCTGCGTCGGGGCTAGCTGGTAAAGCTGGATGACCCGCTGCAACTCCTCGACCAGGCCGGGCATGACGAACTGCGCGCGGCTCAGGCTGATGCCCAGCACCAGGTCGGCCGGGAAGCGCTGGCACCATGCCTGGCGCTGCGCTGCGCCCTGCCGGTAGATCCAGCTGGCCAGGCGGTTGATCAGGCGCGCTTCCTCGAGCAAGGGGATGAACAACCCCGGCGGCACATCGCCAACACTGGGGTGCTGCCAGCGCAGCAAGGCCTCGAAGCCACGCAGACGACCATCGTTGAAACCCACCTGCGGTTGGTAGACCAGGGTGAAGTCCTGCTGCTCGATGGCGGCGCGCACGCTGTCTTCGAGCATCAGCCGCGACCGCGCCCGGCCATTGAGCTCCTGATCATAGAAGCGGTACTGCTGGCGACCGGCCTGCTTGGCCGCATACATCGCGGCATCCGCCGCCCGCAGCAGGCCTTCCACATTGGCGCCGCAGTCCGGGAAGGTGGCGATGCCGATGCTGACCCCGAGCGTTACATCCAGCCCTTCCACTTCGTGGCTGATGGAAACACGCTCGAGCAAACGCTCGGCATAGCGCCCGGCCTGCTCCGGGTACGGCAGGCTGTCGAACAGCGCAGTAAACTCATCCCCACCCATGCGCGCCAGCAGGGCATCGCTGCCCAGGCAGTCCTTGAGCTGCTCGGCCACCCAGCGCAGTACCCGGTCGCCGGCATCGTGGCCAAGCGAATCGTTGATCCGCTTGAAGCCATCCAGGTCCATGTACATCAGCGCCTGTGCCTTGTCCGAGCGCTCGTTGCGCAGCAGCGCCCCCTCGGCGGCCTGGTAGAAACCGCGGCGGTTGAGCAGGCCGGTGAGCGGATCGGTGACGGCCTGGTATTCAAGCTGCTGGTGCAGGTTGCGCACTACCGACATGTCCAGCACGGTCACCACCATGGCCTGCTGGTCTGCCGGCAACGGCGCGCAGGACAACGCCACCGGCACCAGTTCGCCAGCCACGGTGCGCAGCTGGGCGTCGTGCACGCGGAAAATCTGCCGAACCAGATAGGCTTTGTAGAAATCCGATTCTGGCCACAGGCTGGCGCTGGCCAATTGCACCAGGTCGAGCAGGTGGGCGCCCTGCAACTGCTGCACTGGCGCTGACAGCAAGCGCGAAATGGCAGGGTTGGCAAAGCCGATGATGCCCTTGTCATCCACTACCAGGATGCCTTCGGCGGCGTTTTCCAGGATTGACGCGTTGAACGCCCTGGCCGCTTCCAGCTCACGCGTCAGGCGCTGCAGCATGCGCCGGTTGCGCTGCTGGTCGAGCAGTGCCTGAACCTTGGGCTTGAGTATTTGCGGGTCGAACGGCTTGAACATGTAGTCCACGGCGCCGCTGGCGTAGCCTTTGAGCACGGCCGCTTCAGACTGTTCGTTGGCGGTGAGGAATATGATCGGTGTCAGCCGAGTGCGCTGGCTGCCACGCATCAGCCGGGCGACTTCAAAGCCGTCCATTTCCGGCATTTGTACATCCAGCAACACCAGGTCGACATCGTGTTCGAGCAGCGCACTCAAGGCTTCCATCCCCGAGCTTGCCGTCAACACTTGCCAATCCTGCCGGGCCAGCAATGCCCGCATGCTGATGAGATTCTCGGGGTAGTCGTCTACTACCAGAAGAACCGAGCTGCCATCCAGTGGCTGTGGTTGAGGGTGAGCGCCATCCATGCTGCTTCTCTATTATGTGACCGACTTCAAATACGGTTGGATCCGTTTAGTACTCTAGACCTGAGCTGCCGACACGCAATGCAATCAGAACGCTATCAGTGGCTAACTGTACGGTAGCCGACCAACGGTCGGTCTGCGGAAAGAAAGCGCAAGGTGGTAGCCGCCAGAAATGAAAAAACCCGCATCGCTGCGGGTTTTTTCAGGGTTGCCTGCGGATCAGTTGACCTTGGCGGCCAGCTCACCTTTGGCATAGCGCTGGAACATGCCTTCCAGGGAGATCGGCTTGATCTTCGATGCGTTGCCGGCAGTGCCGAAGGCTTCATAACGCGCGATGCACACGTCACGCATGGCCTTCACGGTTTCGGCGAAGAACTTGCGTGGGTCGAACTCGCTCGGGTTCATGGCCATGTGACGGCGCATGGCACCGGTCGAGGCCAGGCGCAGGTCGGTGTCGATGTTGACCTTGCGCACGCCGTACTTGATGCCTTCGACGATTTCTTCTACCGGTACGCCGTAGGTCTCTTTGATCTCGCCGCCGTACTGGTTGATGATCGCCAGCCACTCTTGCGGTACCGAGGAGGACCCGTGCATCACCAGGTGGGTGTTGGGGATGCGCTTGTGGATTTCCTTGATGCGCTCGATGGCCAGGATGTCACCGGTTGGCGGCTTGGTGAACTTGTAGGCACCGTGGCTGGTACCGATAGCGATCGCCAGGGCGTCGACCTGAGTCTTCTTGACGAAGTCTGCGGCCTCTTCCGGGTCGGTCAGCATCTGGCTGTGGTCCAGCACGCCTTCGGCGCCGATGCCGTCTTCTTCACCGGCCATGCCGGTTTCCAGCGAACCCAGGCAGCCCAGCTCGCCTTCAACCGAAACACCGCAGGCGTGCGCCATGGCGACGGTCTGCTGGGTAACGCGGACGTTGTACTCGTAGTCGGTCGGGGTCTTGCCGTCTTCACCCAGCGAGCCGTCCATCATCACCGAGCTGAAGCCCAGCTGGATCGAGCGCTGGCAGACATCCGGGCTGGTGCCGTGGTCCTGGTGCATGCACACCGGGATATGCGGGAATTCTTCGATGGCAGCCAGGATCAGGTGGCGCAGGAACGGCGCGCCAGCGTATTTGCGGGCACCGGCCGAGGCCTGGACGATCACCGGAGAGTCGGTCTTGTCGGCCGCTTCCATGATGGCGCGCATCTGCTCGAGGTTGTTGACGTTGAAAGCTGGTACGCCGTAACCGAACTCGGCGGCGTGGTCCAGCATCTGGCGCATGCTAATGAGTGCCATTGTGTATCTCTCTCCCGACAAGCGTCGTCTGTTTCGTGCAAGCCTGCCGCAGGGGCGGTTGCTGTTCAAGTAGTGTGGGCCACCCTCGCGGCCCGGCCAGTCACGGTGCCTTGCAGCCCCGCCCAATCAGATCGTTGGTTGCCACCCAGTACACCAGGCCTTCTTCGCCCTTGGTGTGGAAGGCCAGCATGCCATCGCTATACAGCGCACCCGAGGCACCCGGCTCGGCCTTGAGCCGGTAAACCTGGTCGCCGCCGCCAAGGCGTACGTCGACCTGGTCGCGTTGCGCGTCGGCGAAGCGCCACAGCACTTCGGCCTGGGTATCGCAGACCCAACGGGTCCAGTTGTCTGCCGGGGCGGGTTGCGCCGGCTGCAGCAGTGAGCATCCTGCCAGTGTCGCCAGGGCCGTTACGGCCATAAGCGCTTTCATTCAGTTTCCTCAATTCAGGGCTGCTTTGCAGCCCATCGCCGGCAAGCCAGCTCCCACAGACCCCGCACATCCTTGCAAGAGAAGCTGTACCTGTGGGAGCTGGCTTGCCGGCGATGGGCCGCATAGCGGCCCCCTTTCCAAGACCACAAATCAGCCTTCAGGTTGCCGACTACCCGATCAAGGGCAACCCGGCGCCTTGCGCTGGTGGTCTTCGTCATACTTTTCCAGGCCTTCCGGGCCCACGCGCTTGCTGATGACCGGCACGGTCTCGGCCTGCCACTCGGACTGGTAGCAGCCGCCCTTGGGCGGGTGCGACGGGTCGCCGTCCGAGGCCGGGCTGCCGGCGCAAGCGCTCAGCAAGCCGGCCAGCATCATCACAGGCAATTGCTTGACCATCAGGCCACTCCCTTTGCCAAGCGCCGAAGTCATCAGGCCTTTGCCCGCTCTTCCAGGATTGCCACCGCTGGCAGGACCTTGCCCTCGACGAACTCGAGGAAGGCGCCACCACCGGTAGAAATGTAGGAGATATCCTTGCTGACGCCATATTTGTCGATGGCCGCCAGGGTGTCACCGCCACCGGCGATGGAGAACGCCGCGCTGTCGGCGATGGCATTGGCCAGCACCTTGGTGCCATTGCCGAACTGGTCGAATTCGAACACGCCCACCGGGCCGTTCCACAAAACGGTCTTAGACGACTTCAGCAGCTCGGCGAAGTTGGCTGCGGTCTGCGGGCCGATGTCCAGGATCATGTCGTCTGCGGCAACGTCGGCAATGGCCTTGACGGTGGCTTCGGCGCTTTCAGCGAATTCCTTGGCAACCACCACGTCAACCGGCAGCGGTACGTTGACCTTGGCCGCAATGGCCTTGGCGGTGTCGACCAGGTCTGGCTCGTACAGCGACTTGCCAACCGGGTGGCCGGCAGCGGCCAGGAAGGTATTGGCGATGCCACCACCCACGATCAGCAGGTCACAGACCGCGCTCAGGCTGTTCAGCACGTCGAGCTTGGTGGAAACCTTGGAGCCGGCAACGATGGCCGCCATCGGCTTGGCCGGGGCTTTCAGGGCCTTGCCCAGGGCGTCCAGCTCGGCAGCCAGCAACGGGCCGGCAGCGGCAACCTTGGCGAACTTGGCGACACCATGGGTCGAGCCTTCGGCGCGGTGTGCGGTACCGAAAGCATCCATGACGAACACGTCGCACAGGGCGGCGTACTTTTGTGCCAGCTCGTCGGCGTTCTTTTTCTCGCCCTTGTTGAAGCGCACGTTCTCGAACAGCACCAGGTCACCGGCCTTTACCTCGACACCGTCCAGGTAGTCGGCAACCAGCGGCACTTCGCGGCCCAGGGCCTTGCTCAGGTAGTCGGCAACCGGCTTGAGGCTGTTCTCGGCAGAGAACTCGCCTTCAGTCGGGCGGCCCAAGTGCGAGCAGACCATTACCGCTGCGCCCTTCTCCAGGGCCAGCTTGATGGTCGGCAGCGCTGCCATGATACGCGCATCGCTGGCTACCACACCGTCCTTCACAGGCACGTTGAGGTCTTCGCGGATCAGTACGCGCTTACCTTGCAGGTCGAGGTCGGTCATCTTCAACACGGTCATGAATGCAGTCCTTCAGGGCTGTTTGTTGCGGGTTGGGTGAACGACGTGCAGAAAGTGTTCGGCGACGTCGAGCATACGATTGGCGAACCCCCATTCGTTGTCGAACCAGGCCAGCAGGTTCACCAGGCGGGGGCCGGAAACACGGGTCTGGCTGGCATCGACGATGGCCGAATGCGGGTCGTGGTTGAAATCACAGCTGGCGTGCGGCAGCTCGGTGTAGGCCAGCAAGCCTTTCAGCGGGCCTTCCAGCGCCGCTTGGCGCAGCACCTGGTTGACCTCTGCCGCGCTGGTGTCGCGGGCGGTCTGCAGGGTGATGTCCAGGCACGAAACGTTGACGGTGGGTACACGTACCGCTTTGGCCTGGATTCGCCCGGCAAGTTCCGGAAGCAGCCGCTCGATACCGCGCGCCAGACCAGTGGACACCGGGATCACCGACTGGAAGGCCGAGCGCGTGCGGCGCAGGTCTTCGTGGTGGTAGGCGTCGATCACCGGCTGGTCGTTCATCGCCGAGTGGATGGTGGTGATCTGCACGTACTCGATGCCGAATGCCTGGTCCAGCACGCGCAGCAGCGGCACACCGCAGTTGGTCGTGCACGAGGCGTTGGACACCAGGCGCTCGCTGCCGGTCAGGCAGGCCTGGTTGATGCCGTAGACCACGGTGGCATCGACGTCGGCCTCGCTGGCCATGGGCTGGGAGAACAGCACCCGCGGCGCGCCGGCATCGAGGAAGCGCTGGCCATCGGCACGGGTGTTGTAGGCGCCGGAACACTCCAGCACCAGGTCGATGTCGAGGGCGGCCCAGTCGATACCCTCGGGGGTGGCACTGCGCATTACCTTCACGCAGTCGCCATTGATATGCAGACAGTCGCCGTCCACCCTCACCTCACCGGGGAAACGCCCGTGGGTGGAGTCGAAGCGTGTCAGGTATTCCAGGCTGGCCTGGTCGGCCAGGTCGTTCAGCGCGACGATCTCGAAACCGGCCTTTGCCCCCCGCTCGAACAGCGCGCGCAGGACACAGCGGCCAATACGGCCATAACCGTTGAGTGCAACTTTGTAGGGACGCAGGTGGGGCATTCGTTGGCTCGCTAACGCATGATGGCTGTTGGGGCCGCGTTGCGGCCCATCGCGACGCAAGGCCGCTCCTGCAGGGACCGCACCGCCATCTTGGGTTGCGCGGTCCCTGCAGGAGCGGCCTTGCGTCGCGATGGAGGGCAAAGCCCTCCCTTTGCACGACCTGGAGGGCGTCACTGCCCTCCTTTGTTACATCAGTCTTCCAGCAGCTCTTCGGCAGTACCGAGGATGTTCTCCAGGGTGAAGCCGAACTCTTCGAACAGTGCCGAAGCCGGCGCCGACTCACCGTAGGTGGTCATGCCGATGATACGACCTTCCAGACCGACGTACTT
>NZ_JABMCW010000143.1:0-13554 GCF_013179705.1 Pseudomonas sp. CM25
CGTTCGACACCTGGCGCCAGGCGCTGCCGATCACCCTGCTGGAAGTGGTGAAACCCGTCGATGCGTGAAGAAACCCGCGAACAGCCTGCCGCTCTGCGCAGCGGCCTCACCACCGGCAGCTGCGCCACCGTCACCAGCCTGGCGGCGGCCAGGCTGCTGCTCACCGGGCAGTGTGACGATGCGCTGAGCATCACCCTGCCCAAGGGCAAGGTGGTGCAAATGCGGCTGGAATTCTGCCGTCTCGTTGGCGAACGCGCCGAAGCCGGCACACTCAAGGACGCTGGCGACGACCCGGATGTGACCCACGGAGCCCTGCTCTACAGCCAGGTGCGCCTGCTGGGCGAGCCGGGTTTCCGATTTGTCGCTGGCGCTGGCGTAGGCACCGTGACCCGCCCGGGGCTGGTGCTGGCGGTGGGCGAGCCCGCCATCAACCCGGTGCCGCGGCGCATGATCAGCGAACATCTGCAAAACCTGGCCGACCAGTGCGGCTACCCGGGCGGCTTCGAAGTCACGGTCAACGTGCAGGGCGGCGAGCAACTGGCCCTGAAGACCATGAACCCGCGGCTGGGCATCCTGGGCGGGCTGTCGATCCTCGGCACCAGCGGCATCGTGCGGCCGTTTTCCTGCGCGGCCTACATTGCCTCGATCCACCAGGGCATCGACGTGGCCCACACCAACGGCTACACGCACATCGCCGCATGCACCGGCAACGCCAGCGAGGACACCATGCGCCGGGTCTACGCCCTGCCGGAAATCGCCCTGATCGAAATGGGCGATTTCGTCGGCGCGGTGCTCAAGCACCTGCGCAAGGTGCCCGTGCCACGCCTGACCCTGTGTGGCGGCTTTGGCAAGATCAGCAAGCTGGCAGCCGGGCACATGGACCTGCACAGCCGTCATTCCAGCATCGACCTGCCGCAACTCGCCGGCTGGGCCGCAGCTATCGGCGCGGACGAAGCGCTGCAGGCCGCCATCATCGGCGCCAACACCAGCCAGCAGGCCCTGGCGCTGGCGCATGCAGCCGGCATCGCCCTGGGCGACGCGGTGTGTGCCCACGCCCTGGCCTTTGCCCGCAGCGTGGTGCCGGCACAAGTACAGGTGGAGGTGTTCGCCATCGACCGCCAGGGCGGCATCGTCGGCAAGGCAGGTGTGCAATGACGACTCGCATCTTGCTGCTAGGCGGCATCACCGAAGCCCTGGCCATCGCCCGCCGCCTCGGCCCTCAGCACGTCTACAGCCTGGCCGGTATCGGCCGCGTGCCGCAGGACCTGCAGTGCCAGGTACGCGTCGGCGGCTTCGGTGGCGCCGAGGGCCTGGCCAGTTACCTGCGCGAAGCAGGCATCACGTTGTTGATCGATGCTACCCACCCCTATGCTGCGCAGATAAGCCGTAACGCCGCCAGCGCCGCGCGCAGTGCTGGCATCCCGTGCTGGGCCTTGCGCCGCCCGGCCTGGCAAGCTCAGGCGGGGGACGATTGGCGCGAGGTAGAGGACTGGGCAGGACTGATCGAGGCGCTCAAGCCGTTCCGCAGGCCGTTGTTCACGCTGGGGCGTGAGCCGTTGCAACATCTGGACGAGATTCCGCCGGAGCAGTTCTGGACCTTGCGGGCGCTGGAGGCCTGCACTGGTAACGCGCGCTGTGAGGTGATTGGCGCGCGCGGGCCATTCCATATCCAGGAAGAGCGGACTTTGTTCCAGCGTCGCAACATCGATGTGCTGATCAGCAAAAACAGTGGCAGCGTAGCCACTGAGCCGAAGCTGGAGGTGGCCAGGGACCTGGGCGTGCCCGTACTCATCCTCAAGCGGCCGAAGTTACCAACGGTGGACCTGGAGCTGGCAGGTGCAGATGAACTGCTCGTCAGACTCGCACTGTAAGTGCTCGCCTCGCCCATACGTATATCCCATTGACATATACATCGCCCCACTTAAACTTCAGTCACACATTGCCGCTTTTCAAGGAGGCCAATCATGGAGCAAGGTGCAGTCTTCAGAAGCAACCGCAGCCAGGCCATCCGTTTGCCAAAGTCCGTAGCCCTTCCTGAAGACGTAACCCGTGTGGACATCGTTGCGGTAGGCCGCACGCGCATCATCACACCTGCCGGGGAAGCATGGGACAGCTGGTTCGACGCTGAGGATGCAACGCCGGACTACATGGCTAGCCGTGATCAACCCGCTGACCAGGAACGCGAAGGGTTTTAATGCTCAGGTATCTGCTGGACACCAATATCTGCATTTTCACGATCAAAAACAAACCCCAAGTTGTTCGCGAGGCGTTCAATCGCCACCATGGCCAGCTGGGGATCAGTACCGTGACCTTGATGGAGTTGATCTACGGCGCAGAGAAGTCAGCCAACCCACAACGAAATCTTGCCGTCGTCGAAGGGTTCGCTGCGCGCCTGGAGGTACTTGACTACGATGATCATGCAGCGGAGCACAGCGGCCAACTCCGCGCGGAGCTGGCAAAGGCTGGCACGCCAATCGGGCCTTACGACCAATTGATTGCTGGCCATGCCCGGGCGCTTGGCCTGATTTTGGTCACCAACAACCTCCGTGAATTTCAGCGGGTACCTGGGCTACGGGTAGAAGACTGGCTGGGCTCAGGCTGTTGAAATCTGCTCACCTGTCATCTTTCCTACATTCTCAAGCGCCCTTTCTCACGGCCCAACGCGTGCATCCAAATGCCTTCAAGACTAAAGCTGCATTAAGCTTCAACCCCCTCCCCCGGAAGGTTTTACCCATATGGAAATGCAATGGTGGATCTGGCTGGTCTTCGGCATCGCGCTGATCCTGCTGGAACTGGTCCTGCCAACGTTCTTCATCCTCTGGTTCGGCATCGGTGCCGTGCTGGTCTCGCTCACCTCGCTCGCCGCCCCCGCCCTGCAGCTGGACATGCAAGTGCTGCTGTGGGTGCTGCTGTCATCGGTCACCACGGCGTTGTGGTTCAAGCTGCTCCGGCGCAAGCAGCCGGATGTGCGCTGGACTGCCGACAGCGTGATCGGCGAAGTGGGCCTGCTGACCATTGGCGTGTCGGAGTTCCAGAAAGGCCGGGTGCGCTTCCAGAAGCCGATCCTCGGCAACGAAGAATGGACCTGCATCGCCGACAGCGAGATCGCGGCTGGCGAACGGGTACGCCTGAGTGCCATCGAGGGCAACACCGCCCGCGTCATCCGGGCCTGAATCCGCATTAAAAGGAAGTTAGCATCATGACCAGCCTCATCGTCGTTGCCGCCATCGCCCTGTTTGTCCTGATCACCGTGTTCAAAGGGGTACGCATCGTGCCCCAGGGCGAGGAGTGGATCGTCGAGCGCCTGGGCCGCTACCACAGCACGCTCAAGCCTGGCCTGAACATTCTTATCCCGTACATGGACGTGGTCGCCTACCGCCTGCCGACCAAGGACATCATCCTCGATGTGCAGCAGCAGGAAATCATCACCCGTGACAACGCGGTAATCGTTGCCAACGCCCTGTGCTTCGCCAAGGTTGTCGACCCGCAGAAGGCTTCCTATGGCGTACAGAACTTCTCGTTCGCCGTCACCAGCCTGACCATGACCTCGCTGCGCGCCATCGTCGGCGCCATGGACCTCGACGAGGCGCTGTCCAGCCGCGAGCAGATCAAGGCACGCTTGCGCGAGGCGATGTCCGAACAGACCGAAGACTGGGGCGTGACCGTACGTTCGGTGGAAATCCAGGACATCAAGCCTTCCGAGAACATGCAACTGGCCATGGAGCGCCAGGCGGCGGCCGAACGTGAGCGCAAGGCCGACGTGACCCGCGCCGAAGGTGCCAAGCAGGCAGCGATCCTCGAGGCCGAAGCGCGCCTGCAGGCGGCCCGGCTCGATGCCGAGGCGCAGATCAGCCTGGCCGAGGCCTCGGCCCGGGCGATTTCGCTGGTGAAGGAAGCGGTGGGCAACGAAACCGTGCCGGCGATGTACCTGCTGGGTGAGCGCTATATCGGTGCCATGGAGAACCTGGCCGGCAGCGACAACGCCAAGGTCGTGGTGCTGCCAGCGGACCTGCAAGAAACCGTGCGTGGGCTGATGGGCCGTAACAAGTCCTGAGATTGATTCAACCCTCTTCGCGGGCCTGCTCGCTCCCACTGGTTGCAGCACAGGCCCTGCGACCTGCGCGGTCCCTGTGGGAGATGGCTTGCTGGCGATCGGGTTGCAAAGCAGCCGCCGACAGCCAGCCAACCTGCGTCACTTCACCGCACCCCGCCATTTTTACCTATACTCCGCCTTACAATACCCACCACGATTCCTGACCGGATCTCTCCATGCCCCCACGTCGGCACATTGCCTGGATAGCCTGCCTTGCAGTGCTGTTCAACTTGCTGGCCATGCCGCTGGCCTCAGCCGTGCCCAAGGGCCCGGCCGAGCAGCTGCTGTGGGGGGCTTTCTGTTCCAGCATGGGCAGCAAGGCCAAAGTCGATGTGCAGGCCCTGGCCAAGATCGACCTTGGCCCGCAAAGCGACGACAGCGCCAGCATGATGAACTGCTGGTGCTGTTCCGGCGCCGCACCGCTGCTGGCCCTGCCTGGTTACCCGCCGCAGTTGCACAACCCGCCGACACTGCTGGCAGGGCTGCTGCAGCCACCCGCCAAGTACCAACCCACGCCGCGCCAGCTCTGGCCTGCGCTCAACCCCCGTGCCTCTCCGCTGGCCTGAGTTCATCACGCTGACTGCCTGAACCTGAACAGAACGGAGATTCACCATGCTCAAGCACGCCCTCGTCATGGCCGCCCTGCTGCTGCCCGGCGCCTTTGCCAATGCCCACGAATACACCGTGGGCGACCTGCACATCGCCCATCCCTGGTCGCTGCAGTTGCCACCCAACGCACCCAATGTCGCCGCCTATTTCGTGGTGCACAACAACGGCAGCGCCGACGACCGCCTGCTCAGCGTCGACAGCCCCATCAGCGATGATGCGCAACTGCACGAGCATG
This sequence comes from Pseudomonas sp. CM25, assembly GCF_013179705.1. NCBI lineage: Bacteria > Pseudomonadati > Pseudomonadota > Gammaproteobacteria > Pseudomonadales > Pseudomonadaceae > Pseudomonas > Pseudomonas sp. CM25. The sequence continues at coordinate 4,938 of NZ_JABMCW010000143.1, forward strand.
TCATGAGCGCCGCCGGTGCCATGAAGATGCAGCAGGTACCCAACGTGGTGGTGCCCGCCGGCAAGGACCTCACCTTCGCCCCCAGCGCCTACCATGTGATGCTGATGCAGCCCAAGGACCGCAGCCTTCTCAGCGACGGCAAGCGCTTCCCGTTGACCCTGCACTTCGAAAAGGCAGGCGACATCACTGTCCAGGTAGCCGTACAGAAGCAGGCGCCGACGGACCAGCCGCAAGGCCACGAACACGCGCACTGACCACTGCTCAAAGGCGCTCGCCATGAGCTTGCCGCGCAACAGCTGCCGCCGTACCACCCGCCCTGACCGCAGGCGCGCCGGTGGCGGATGGCTGAGCCTGTTCGCCATGTGGATGATCTTCATCGGCCCGCTGATTTCCCAGTCAATGCCGATGGACCACCACGCCGGCATGAGCATGCCAATGGACATGCCGATGCCGGCTGCGCATCAGCATGGCGAGGGCGCTCATCACGGCCACAGCGGCGATGGCCAGCTGCATGTCATGTGGGAAAAGTGCGGTTACTGCAGCCTGTTGTTCAACTGCCCCGCCCTGCCCCAGGCCCTCAGCCCGCTTAGTGCCGACAGCATCGCCCCCACCACTCACCTGCTTGCGCCAACGCACCAGGGCCATGCCCGGCAGGCGGTATTCCCCGGTGCGCGCAGCCGCGCCCCGCCTGCCTCGATCAACGTCTGAATCCTTTTTTTGTGCACGGAGCCAGGAGGCTTCGCGCTGACCCATGACTGATCGACTGGAATCACTATGTCTGGCTGCACCCCTGTTTTTGCCCTGTCCCTGCGAGGGACCATTGCCGCCGTGTGCGGCTCGCTGCTCGCGCCCGTGGCCCTGGCCGCCGACCCTGGCCATGAAGGCCATGCGCACGATGCACCCGAGCTGAGCCCGACGGTGATTACCGCCGTGGCCCCCAGCTCGCCGCTGACCGTGGTCACCAACCCTAAAGACCCGCGCCAGCCCGTGCCGGCCAGTGACGGCGCCGACTACCTGAAGACCATCCCCGGCTTCTCGGCGATCCGCGCTGGTGGCACCAACGGCGACCCGGTACTGCGCGGCATGTTCGGCTCGCGTTTGAACATCCTCACCAATGGCGGCCTGATGCTGGGCGCTTGCCCCAATCGCATGGACGCGCCCACGTCCTACATTTCGCCGGAAACCTACGACCGTCTCACCGTGATCAAAGGCCCGCAAAGCGTGATCTGGGGCCCGGGCGGCTCGGCAGGCACGATCCTTTTGGAGCGCGAACCAGAGAAGTTCGGCACCCTCGGCAGCCGGGTCAACGCCAGCCTGCTGGCCGGCTCCAACGGCCGCTTCGACAAGGTGCTGGATGCGGCTGCCGGCAACAGCCAGGCCTACGCGCGCTTCGTCGGCAACCAGTCACGCTCGGACGACTACCACGACGGCAACAACGACACCGTGCCCTCCCGCTGGGACAAGTGGAACGGCGATGTCGCCCTCGGCTGGACACCTGACCAGGACACCTTGCTGGAGCTGACTGCCGGCAAGGGTGATGGCGAGGCCCGCTACGCCGGGCGCGGCATGGACGGTTCGCAGTTCAAGCGCGAGAGCCTGGGCCTGCGCTTTGAAAAATCCAACCTCGGCGAGGTCCTCGACAAGGTCGAAGCGCAGGTCTACTACAACTACGCCGACCACGTGATGGACAACTACAGCCTGCGCACGCCGTCGGGCAGCGGCATGATGGGCATGCCGATGGTCAGCAACGTCGACCGCCGCACCCTGGGCGCGCGCATCAAGGCCACCTGGCGCTGGGCAGACGTGCAACTGATCAGCGGCATCGACGCGCAGACCAATGAGCACCGCCAGCGAGGCGGCATGGGGGTCGACGCGCACAAGGGCCAGGCCTGGACCAAGGACGCCGACTTTCATAACTACGGTGCCTTCGGCGAGCTGACCTGGTACGCCAGCGCCGAAGACCGACTGATCACCGGCGCCCGCCTGGACCGCGCCTCGGCCCGCGATTTCCGCCAGGGCAGCGCCACCGAAGGCGACACCCGCGCCGACACCCTGCCCAGTGCTTTCATCCGCTACGAGCACGACCTGGCTGCCATCCCGGCTACCACCTACATCGGCCTCGGCCACGCCCAGCGCTTCCCCGACTACTGGGAGCTGTTTTCGCCCAAGCTGGCGCCAGCTGGCGCGGCCAATGCCTTCGATGGCATCAAGCCGGAGAAAACCACCCAGCTCGACTTCGGCATCCAGTACCGCACAGAGCGCCTTGAAGCCTGGGCCTCGGGCTATGTCGGGCAAATCCGCGACTACATCCTGTTCGACTACCGCACCGGCATGATGGGCATGAGCACCTCCCAGGCGCAGAACATCGACGCCCGCATCATGGGCGGCGAACTGGGCGCCGCCTACCAGCTCGCTGAGAACTGGAAAGCCGACGCCACGCTCGCCTACGCTTGGGGCAAGAACAGCAGTGATGGCAAAGCGCTACCGCAGATGCCGCCCCTGGAAAGCCGCCTTGGACTGACCTACAGCCGCGATGTGTGGAGCGTCGGCGCCCTGTGGCGGCTGGTGGCGGCGCAGAACCGCATTGCCGAAAACCAGGGCAACGTGGTCGGCAAGGACTACGAGAAAAGCGCCGGCTTTGGTGTGTTCTCGTTCAACGGTGCCTACAAGGTGAACAACAACCTCAAGCTCAGCGCAGGGGTCGACAACCTGTTCGGCAAAACCTACGCCGAGCACTTGAACCTGGCAGGGAACGCCGGGTTCGGCTACCCGGCCAGCGATCCACAGCCGGTCAACGAGCCAGGCAGGACCTTGTGGACCAAGGTCGATTTCAGCTTCTGACAACACAACGGGCGCCACTTCGGTTGCGCCCATCAGCTGGTCAAACAGGAGGTTCCCATGAGAGGAACACGTATCTCTTTCTACAACCTGGCCTGGCGTTGGCACTTTTATGCGGGGCTGTTCGTGGCCCCGTTCATGATCCTGCTGGCAATTACCGGGATCATCTACCTGTTCAAGCCGCAGCTCGACCCGCTGCTGTACCGCGACCTGATGGTGGTCGAAGCCGGCCATCACCGACAGGGCGCCGACCTGATGCTGGCCGAAGTACGCCAGGCCTATCCCAAGGGCCACGTCGGCCAGTACCTGCCGCCGCTGAACGCCGAGCGCAGTGCGCAATTCGTGGTGCACGACGGCGGGCGCGAACTGAACGTATTTGTCGATCCTTACAACGGCAAGATCCTCGGCGAGCAGGACGGCAAGCAGAACCTGCAGGCCATCGCCCGCGCCCTGCATGGCGAATTGATGGTCGGGACGGTCGGTGACCGCCTGGTAGAGCTGGCAGCGGGCTGGGGCATCGTGCTGGTGGTATCGGGCCTTTACCTCTGGTGGCCGCGCGGACGCAGCAGCGCCGGTGTGTTGTGGCCGCGGTTTTCCGCCCGCGGGCGCTTGCTGTGGCGTGACCTGCACGCGGTAACCGGTTTCTGGGGGTCGGCTCTGTTGTTGCTGATGCTGGTCAGCGGCATGACCTGGACCGGCATGTGGGGCAAGCAGTACGCCGACTTGTGGAACCGCTTTCCGGCGGCCATGTGGAACGACGTACCCAAGTCGGACCAGCAGGCGCGCGAACTGAACAGCGCGCACCGCCAGACCGTACCCTGGGCAATGGAAAACACACCGATGCCACAGTCCGGTGCGCACGCCGAGCACGCTGGCCACCACATGATGTCGGACATGCCCGCAGCGCCCCAGGTCAGCGTGCAGCAGGTCGAGGACATTGCCACCTCGCGCCAGGTCGAGCCGGGCTACAGCATCACCCTGCCGACCACGGCAGACGGGGTGTTCACCATCGCCGTGTTCGCCGACGACCCACGCAACGACGCCACCCTGCATGTGGACCAGTACACCGGCAAGGTGCTGGCCGACGTGCGCTGGCAGGACTACAGCCCGGTCGCCCGCGCCACCGAGCTGGGGGTGATGCTGCATGAAGGCAAGATGTTCGGGGCATTCAACCAGATCATCATCCTGCTGGTGTGCCTGATGATCCTGCTGGGTTCGGTGAGCGGGCTGGTGATGTGGTGGAAGCGCAGGCCGGAAGGCGGCCTGGGCGTACCGCCTTTGCGTCATGACTTGCCGCGCTGGAAGGGGGCGGTGGGGGTGATGCTGCTGCTCGGCGTGATGTTCCCGCTGGTGGGCGTGTCGATGGTGGTGATGTGGGTGGTAGATAGCCTGGTGGTGAGGCGCCGCCGGTTGCTGGCCAGCGTCTGATTATTGTACTGCCTGTACCGGCCCTTTCGCGGGTGAACCCGCTCCCACAGGGACATCACAGGCCTGAAAAACTGTGATGATCCTGTGGGAGCGGGTTCACCCGCGAAGAGGCCGGCACAGACAGAACACTGGTACCCAAATGTAGAGTCGATCTGTCGCGCCCCGAACTGGAACGCGCGTGTTAGCCTACCCGGCTACCTCTGACAAGAAGACTGACCTCTACAAGGGAATGCAGCGTATGACGCAAACCTCACCGACCGCGCCAGATGAACAGCATCTGCAGCGCAACCTGACCAACCGCCACATCCAGCTGATCGCCATCGGCGGTGCAATTGGTACCGGGCTGTTCATGGGCTCGGGCAAGACCATCAGTCTGGCCGGGCCGTCGATCATCTTCGTCTATATGATCATCGGCTTCATGCTGTTCTTCGTCATGCGCGCCATGGGTGAACTGCTGCTGTCCAACCTCAACTACAAGTCGTTCATCGACTTCTCCGCCGACCTGCTCGGCCCTTGGGCCGGCTACTTTACCGGCTGGACCTACTGGTTCTGCTGGGTGGTCACCGGTATCGCCGACGTGGTCGCCATCGCCGCCTACACGCAGTTCTGGTTCCCCGACCTGCCGCAGTGGATACCGGCGCTGACCTGCGTGGGGCTGCTGCTGTCGCTGAACCTTGTCACCGTGAAGATGTTCGGTGAAATGGAGTTCTGGTTCGCCCTGGTCAAGATCGTCGCCATCCTCGGCCTGGTCGCTACCGGCCTGTACATGGTCATCACCGGCTTCACCTCGCCCAGCGGCAGCACCGCGCAGCTGGCCAACCTGTGGAATGACGGCGGCATGTTCCCCAATGGCCTGATGGGCTTCTTCGCCGGTTTCCAGATCGCCGTGTTCGCCTTCGTCGGCATCGAGCTGGTGGGTACCACCGCCGCCGAAGCAAAGAACCCGGAGCGCACCCTGCCGCGGGCGATCAACTCGATCCCGATCCGGATCATCGTGTTCTACGTGCTGGCGCTGATCGCGATCATGGCGGTTACACCATGGCGCGATGTGGTGCCGGGCAAGAGCCCGTTCGTCGAGTTGTTCGTGCTCGCCGGCCTGCCTGCAGCGGCCAGCATCATCAACTTCGTGGTGCTGACCTCGGCGGCCTCGTCGGCCAACAGCGGCGTGTTCTCTACCAGCCGCATGCTCTACGGCCTGAGTCAGGAGGGTGATGCGCCCAAGGCGTTCGAGAAACTGTCGAGCCGCTCGGTACCCGCCAACGGCCTGTATTTCTCCTGCACCTGCCTGCTGCTGGGTGCGGTGCTGATCTACCTGGTGCCGAACGTGGTCGAGGCTTTCACCCTGGTCACCACCGTTTCGGCGGTACTGTTCATGTTCGTCTGGACGCTGATCCTGCTGTCGTACCTGAAGTACCGCCAAAACCGTGCGGCACTGCATCAGGCATCGAAGTACAAAATGCCGGGCGGGCGTTTCATGTGCTACGTGTGCCTGGTGTTCTTTGCCTTCATCCTGGTGCTGCTGAGCCTGGAGGCAGATACCCGCTCGGCCTTGCTGGTGACACCGATCTGGTTCGTGCTGCTGGCGGTGACCTATCAGTTCGTGCGCAGCAAGCGCCAGCCGCGCACGGCCATGCGTAACGGCTGACGGCCTCGGGGGCTGCCTGGCAGCCCATCGCCGCGGTTCGTCGCCACGGCAAGCCAGGCTCCCACAGGTAATGCACAGGGCTTGGGGCTCATGCACTCGGTGTGGGAGCTGGCTTGTCGTGGCGACGAACCGCGGCGATGGGCCGCGCAGCGGCCCCAATCCTGTGCACACAAATCTCCCAGGCACCAACCTGGCCCGCGCATACGCCCCAACGCCTCGCAAAACCCTTCTATCCCGCCCGCTCCGCCACTAGGCACACCCCTTGCAAAGCCCCTCCCCGCTTGGCCAACCTATAAAAACCAGCGGAGAGAGCACATGAAGCGTCGCAGTCTGATCAAGGCCTTTACCCTCAGCGCATCGATTGCCGCAATGGGCCTGAGCTGGAGTATCCAGGCGGCCGAGACCATCAAGGTCGGCATCCTGCATTCGCTGTCGGGGACCATGGCCATTTCCGAGACCTCGCTCAAGGACATGGCGCTGATGACCATCGAGCAGATCAACGCCAAGGGCGGTGTGAACGGCAAGCTGCTTGAGCCGGTGGTGGTCGACCCCGCGTCCAACTGGCCGCTGTTTGCCGAAAAAAGCCGCCAGCTGCTGACCCAGGACAAGGTCGCAGTGGTGTTCGGCTGCTGGACCTCGGTATCGCGCAAATCGGTACTGCCGGTGTTCGAAGAGCTCAACGGCCTGCTGTTCTACCCGGTGCAGTACGAGGGTGAAGAGATGTCGCCGAACGTGTTCTACACCGGCGCCGCGCCCAACCAGCAAGCCATCCCCGCCGTGGACTACCTGATGAGCGAAGACGGCGGCAGCGCCAGGCGCTTCTACCTGCTGGGCACCGACTACGTCTACCCGCGCACCACCAACAAGATCCTGCGCGCCTTCCTGCACAGCAAAGGCGTGGCCGACAAGGACATCGAAGAGGTGTACACGCCGTTCGGCCACAGCGATTACCAGACCATCGTCGCCAACATCAAGAAGTTCTCCGCTGGCGGCAAGACCGCCGTCATCTCCACAGTCAACGGCGACTCCAACGTGCCGTTCTACAAGGAACTGGCCAACCAGGGCCTGAAGGCCACCGAGGTGCCGGTGGTGGCGTTCTCGGTAGGTGAAGAAGAGCTGCGCGGCATCGACACCAAGCCACTGGTGGGCCACCTGGCGGCGTGGAACTACTTCGAGTCGGTGGATAACCCGGTCAACCAGCAGTTCGTCGCCGACTGGAAAGCCTACGCCAAGGCCAAAGGCCTGCCCGGCGCCGACAAGGCGGTGACTAACGACCCGATGGAAGCCACCTACGTGGGCATCCACATGTGGGCCCAGGCGGTCGAGAAAGCCAAGTCCACCGACGTCGACAAGGTGCGCGAAGCGCTGGCCGGGCAGAGCTTCAAGGCACCCTCGGGCTTCACCCTGACCATGGACAAGAGCAACCACCACCTGCACAAGCCGGTAATGATCGGCGAGATCCAGGATGACGGGCAGTTCAGCGTGGTCTGGGAAACCGAGCAGCCGCTGCGGGCGCAGCCGTGGAGCCCGTTCATCCCGGGTAATGACAAGCGGCCGGACTATGCAGTGAAAGGTAATTGAGTGCCACTGGGGCTGCTTTGCAGCCCATTCGCCGGCAAGCCAGCTCCCACACGGAAAGCGCACCCTCAAGGCCTGTGAAGGACCTGTGGGAGCTGGCTTGCCGGCGATGAGGCCAACATCGATTTCCAGGATTACCCGCATGCTCAGACTGCTGCTCACCCTGCTCTTGCTGATCCCCCTGGCCACCCACGCCAGCGAGGGTGAATTCTTTCTCGCCGCCAAGCCCGCCGAGCAAGCCCGCCTGCTCGAAGGCTGGGCGGCACAACCCGATGCCGCGCGCCTGCCACTGCTGGAAAACCTGCGCCAAGGCCGCATTGCCACTGACGACACCCGCAAGCTGCGCCTGAACAACCGCCTGCGCGGCCTTATCGACAACGCCCTGGCCAGCCATCAACTGCTCAGCGACAACAGCGACACCCGCCTGGCCGCCGCGCAGCAACTGCAAAAGAGCGCACAGCCGGCACAAATGGCCTTTCTCGACCGGCGCTTCGCTGCCGAGCCGGACACTGCCGTGCACGCGGCCCTGGGCCTGGCCCTGGCCAACCTGCAACTGGGCGCCAGCGAACCTGCGGTACGCCTGGCCGCCGTGCGCCTGCTGGGTGAAACCGGCGACCCGCTGGCCCGCACCCGCCTCGAAGCCTTGCTGCAAGCCGATGCCGAACGCGACCCGGGCGTGCGCACCGCCGCCGAAACCAGCCTGGCCCAGGTCAAGCGCAAGCTGCTGGTCGGCGAGCTGCTCGGCCAGGCGTTCAGCGGCCTGTCACTGGGCTCGATCCTGCTGCTGGCTGCACTGGGCCTGGCGATCACCTTCGGCCTGCTCGGGGTGATCAACATGGCCCACGGCGAAATGCTGATGCTTGGCGCCTACAGCACCTACATGGTCCAGGTGCTACTGCAGCGCCATGCCCCAGGGGCCATCGAGTTCTATCCGCTGATTGCCCTGCCGGTGGCCTTCGCCGTCAGTGCCGGGGTAGGCATGCTGCTGGAGCGCACGGTCATTCGCCACCTGTACGGCCGGCCGCTGGAAACCCTGCTGGCAACCTGGGGCATCAGCCTCATCCTGATCCAGGCCATCCGCCTGCTGTTCGGCGCGCAGAACGTCGAAGTCAGCAACCCGGCGTGGCT
>NZ_JABMCW010000144.1:0-13543 GCF_013179705.1 Pseudomonas sp. CM25
AAAGCACGCAAAAAATTACCAGCGCCATGGAGAAAGTGGCGGTCAGCAAGATGCGCAGGGCACAAATGCGCATGGCTGCTAGCCGTCCTTACGCGGAGCGTATCCGCCAGGTGATCGGTCATCTGGCCAACGCCAACCCGGAATACCGCCACCCATTCATGATCGAGCGCCCTGTAAAGCGCGCCGGTTATATCGTGGTGAGCAGTGACCGTGGTCTGTGCGGTGGCTTGAATACCAACCTGTTCAAGGCCTTGGTCAAGGACATGAGCGCAAACCGCGAACAGGGCGTTGAAATCGACCTGTGCGTGATCGGCAGCAAGGGTGCGACTTTCTTCCGCATCTTTGGCGGCAACGTCGTAGCCGCGATCAGCCACTTGGGCGAAGAGCCATCGATCAATGATCTGATCGGCTCCGTCAAAGTGATGCTGGACGCCTACCTCGATGGCCGTATCGATCGCCTCTCGGTGGTTTCGAACAAGTTCATCAACACCATGACCCAACAACCGACGGTCGAGCAATTGGTACCGTTGGTGGCAACCCCGGATCAGGAACTCAAGCACCACTGGGACTACCTGTACGAACCCGACGCAAAAGAGCTGCTGGACGGCTTGATGGTGCGTTACGTGGAGTCGCAGGTGTACCAGGCGGTGGTCGAGAACAACGCTGCTGAACAAGCGGCCCGGATGATCGCCATGAAAAACGCCACAGACAACGCCGGTGATTTGATCAAAGAGCTGCAATTGATCTACAACAAGGCGCGTCAGGCTGCGATCACCCAGGAGATCTCGGAAATCGTCGGCGGCGCTGCCGCGGTTTAACGGTTCACATATTCAGAGGATCCAGCTATGAGTAGCGGACGTATCGTTCAAATCATCGGCGCCGTCATCGACGTGGAATTCCCACGTGACGGCGTACCGAGTGTATACAACGCGCTGAAAGTACAAGGCGCGGAAACCACCCTCGAAGTTCAGCAGCAGCTGGGCGACGGCGTGGTTCGTACCATTGCCATGGGCTCGACCGAAGGCCTGAAGCGCGGTCTGGATGTCGTCGACACCGGTGCTGCCATTTCCGTTCCTGTTGGTAAGGCCACCCTGGGCCGTATCATGGACGTACTGGGCAACCCGATCGACGAAGCCGGCCCGATCGGTGAAGAAGAGCGTCGCGGTATCCACCAGCCAGCGCCTTCGTTCGCTGACCAGGCAGGCGGCAACGACCTGCTGGAAACCGGCATCAAGGTTATCGACCTGGTTTGCCCGTTCGCCAAGGGTGGTAAGGTTGGCCTGTTCGGTGGTGCCGGTGTCGGCAAGACCGTAAACATGATGGAACTGATCCGTAACATCGCCATGGAACACAGCGGTTACTCCGTGTTCGCTGGTGTGGGTGAGCGTACTCGTGAGGGTAACGACTTCTACCACGAGATGAAGGACTCCAACGTTCTCGACAAGGTAGCGCTGGTCTACGGTCAGATGAACGAGCCACCAGGAAACCGTCTGCGCGTAGCGCTGACCGGACTGACCATGGCCGAGAAGTTCCGTGACGAAGGTAACGACGTTCTGCTGTTCGTCGACAACATCTATCGTTACACCCTGGCCGGTACCGAAGTATCCGCACTGCTGGGCCGTATGCCTTCGGCAGTAGGTTACCAGCCGACCCTGGCTGAAGAGATGGGCGTTCTGCAAGAGCGCATCACCTCCACCAAGGAAGGTTCGATCACCTCCGTTCAGGCCGTATACGTTCCTGCGGACGACTTGACCGACCCGTCGCCAGCGACCACCTTCGCCCACTTGGACGCCACCGTCGTTCTGTCTCGTGACATCGCCTCCCTGGGTATCTACCCAGCGGTCGATCCACTGGACTCGACTTCGCGCCAGCTGGACCCGAACGTGATCGGCAATGAGCACTACGACACCGCTCGTGGCGTTCAGTATGTTCTGCAGCGCTATAAAGAGCTGAAGGACATCATTGCGATCCTGGGTATGGACGAACTGTCCGAGACCGACAAGCAACTGGTAGCCCGCGCTCGTAAGATCCAGCGCTTCCTGTCGCAGCCGTTCTTCGTGGCCGAAGTCTTCACCGGTTCGCCAGGCAAGTACGTTTCCCTGAAAGACACCATCGCTGGCTTCAGCGGCATCCTCAAAGGTGACTACGACCACCTGCCAGAACAAGCGTTCTACATGGTCGGCAGCATCGACGAAGCGATCGAGAAAGCCAAGAAACTGTAATTCCTGCGCCCCGCAAGGGGCGCTATCAGGTTGAGGCAAGCAGATGGCTATGACAGTCCATTGCGATATCGTCAGCGCGGAAGGAGAAATTTTCTCCGGTCTGGTCGAGATGGTGGTTGCGCACGGTAACCTGGGTGATCTTGGTATCGCTCCAGGCCACGCGCCGCTGATCACCAATCTGAAGCCAGGTCCGATCACGCTGACCAAGCAGGGTGGCGCCCAAGAGGTGTTCTACATCTCTGGTGGTTTCCTCGAGGTTCAGCCGAACATGGTCAAGGTGCTTGCCGATACCGTGCAACGTGCTGCAGACCTGGATGAAGCGCAGGCTCAGGAAGCCCTCAAGGCTGCCGAGAACGCCCTGAATCTGAAAGGTGCGGACTTCGACTACAGCGCCGCCGCCGCACGTCTGGCCGAGGCCGCAGCCCAGCTGCGTACTGTCCAGCAAATGCGCAAAGGCAAGTAATCAGCCCAGGGCTGATGACTGCTGTTGTGATTGAGTAAAAGGGTAGCCTCGGCTACCCTTTTTCTTTTTCCGTTTTCCCCCCGGTCATTTCACTGACCGCCCAGGATTGGTAGCCAGTAATGTCACTCGATATCGTTATTCTCGCCGCCGGCCAAGGCACTCGCATGCGTTCGGCGCTGCCCAAAGTGCTGCATCCGGTAGCCGGCAACTCGATGCTTGGCCATGTTATCCACAGCGCGCGCCAACTGCAGCCGCAAGGTATTCATGTGGTGATTGGCCACGGTGCCGAGCTGGTTCGCGAGCGCCTGACTGCTGACGACCTGAATTTCGTCATGCAGGACAAGCAGCTGGGCACCGGCCACGCAGTTGCCCAGGCGCTGCCGGCAATCTCCGCGGACACCGTGCTGGTACTGTACGGCGATGTGCCGTTGATTGAAGTGGAAACACTGCAGCGTCTGCTGGCCAAGGCCAACGACAAGCAGCTGGGCCTGCTCACGGTGACCCTCGATGACCCGACCGGTTATGGCCGTATCGTCCGTGACGAGCAAGGCATGGTGACTGCAATCGTCGAGCACAAGGACGCCACCGACGCGCAGAAAGCCATCAAGGAAGGCAACACCGGTATTCTCGCCCTCCCGGCCGCACGCCTTGCCGATTGGATGAGTCGCCTGTCGAACAACAATGCCCAGGGTGAGTATTACCTGACTGACATCATTGCCATGGCTGTAGCCGATGGCCTGGTGGTTGCCACCGAGCAGCCACATGATGCGATGGAAGTGCAGGGCGCCAATGACCGGCGCCAGCTTTCCGAGCTGGAGCGCCATTACCAGCTGCGCGAAGGCCGTCGACTGATGGCGCAAGGTGTCACCCTGCGCGACCCTGCACGCTTCGATGTGCGCGGTGAAGTCACCGTTGGTCGCGATGTGCTGATCGACATCAACGTTATCCTCGAAGGCAAAGTGGTCATCGAGGACGATGTCCAGATCGGCCCTAACTGCGTAATCAAGAACACCACCCTGCGCAAAGGGGCGGTGGTCAAGGCCAACAGCCACCTCGAAGGCGCGGTGATGGGCGAGGGCAGCGATGCGGGGCCGTTCGCCCGCTTGCGCCCGGGCAGCGTGCTGGACGCCAAGGCCCATGTGGGTAACTTTGTCGAACTGAAGAATGCGCACCTGGGTGAGGGGGCCAAGGCTGGTCACCTGAGCTATCTGGGCGATGCAGAAATCGGTGCGCGCACCAATATCGGTGCCGGCACCATCACCTGCAATTACGATGGTGCCAACAAGTTCAAGACCGTGATGGGCGAAGATGTGTTCATCGGCTCGAACAATTCCCTGGTGGCGCCTGTGGATATCCAGGCGGGGGCGACTACCGCTGCCGGTTCGACCATCACCCAGACAGTGAAAGCCGGGGAGTTGGCTGTAGGTCGTGCGCGCCAGCGCAATATCGAAGGCTGGAAGCGGCCGGAGAAGCTCAAGAAGAGCTGAGTTATACACAGCTGTTTCTACTCAAAGCCGACCTATGAGAATAGGTCGGCTTTTTTGTGGGTAGAGATTCCTGGTGTAATTCCGAGCAGCTGAAAGATTTATCCACAGCTTGACGAAACGCTCATCTTAGGTTTTGATTGCAACCATTATCTTTCGAAACGAAACTTAAGCGCTCATGTCGAAACGAAACACCCCACAACGACGGCACAACATTCTGGCTTTGCTCAGCGAGCAGGGCGAGGTGAGCGTGGACGCGTTGGCCAAGCGTTTCGAAACGTCGGAAGTGACCATCCGCAAAGACCTCGCCGCCCTGGAAACCAACGGCCTGCTGCTGAGGCGCTATGGTGGTGCGGTGCCTGTCCCGCAAGAGCTGCTCGGTGAGCCCGCTCAGCCTGTCTCTTCCTATAAAAAAGCCATCGCCCGGGCAGCTGTCGGGCGCATCCGCGAACATGCACGGATCATCATCGACAGCGGCAGTACCACGGCGGCCATGATCCCGGAGCTGGGGCGCCAGCCCGGCCTGGTGGTGATGACCAATTCGCTTAACGTGGCCCGTGCCATCTGCGACCTGGAACACGAACCGGTGCTGCTGATGACCGGCGGTACCTGGGACCCGCATTCCGAGTCGTTCCAGGGCCAGGTGGCCGAGCAGGTATTACGCTCTTACGATTTCGACCAGCTGTTCATCGGTGCCGATGGCATCGACCTCGGCCGCGGTACCACCACCTTCAACGAGCTGCTTGGGCTCAGTCGGGTCATGGCCGAGGTAGCCCGTGAAGTGATCGTGATGGTGGAGTCCGACAAGGTAGGGCGCAAGATCCCCAACCTCGAGCTGCCGTGGAGCAGCGTGCACACTCTGATTACAGACGAACGCCTGCCCGCAGCGGCACGCGAACAAATTCAAGCCCGTGGCGTCAACCTGATCTGCGCCGCGATCAGCCAGGAGCAATAAACATGTGTGGAATCGTTGGCGCCGTCGCCGAGCGTAATATCACAGCCATCCTGATCGAAGGCCTCAAGCGTCTCGAGTACCGCGGGTACGACAGCGCTGGCCTGGCAGTGCTCACCCAGAACGGTGAACTGCAGCGCCGCCGCCGCATCGGCAAGGTCAGCGAGCTGGAAGCAGCTGTTGCAGCAGACCCGTTGGCAGGCCAGCTGGGCATCGCCCACACCCGTTGGGCTACCCACGGTGCGCCAACCGAAGGCAATGCACACCCGCACTTCTCGGCGAGTGAAGTGGCCGTTGTGCACAATGGCATCATCGAGAACCACGAGGAGCTGCGCGAAGAGCTGAAGGCGCTGGGCTACGCCTTCACCTCGCAGACCGATACCGAAGTGATCGTCCACCTGATTCACCACACCCTGAAAACCATCCCTGACCTGACCGATGCCCTGAAGGCTGCGGTCAAGCGCCTGCATGGTGCCTACGGCCTGGCGTTGATCAGCGCCAAGCAGCCTGACCGCCTTGTTGCAGCCCGCAGCGGCAGCCCGCTGGTCATCGGCCTGGGCCTGGGCGAGAACTTCCTGGCCTCCGACCAACTGGCCCTGCGCCAGGTCACCGACCGCTTCATGTACCTGGAAGAAGGCGACATCGCCGAAATCCGCCGTGACCAGGTTTCCATCTGGGACGTGCAGGGCGACAAGGTTCAGCGCGAAACCGTGCAGTACCACGAAGGTGCCGAAGCTGCTGACAAGGGCACTTACCGTCACTTCATGCTCAAGGAAATCCATGAGCAGCCAAGCGTGGTGCAGCGCACCCTGGAAGGCCGTCTGGGCACTGACCACGTCTTGGTCCAGGCCTTCGGACCGCAGGCCGCCGAGCTGTTTGGCAAGGTACGGAATGTACAGATCGTTGCGTGCGGCACCAGCTACCACGCGGGCATGGTAGCTCGCTACTGGCTGGAAAGCCTGGCGGGTATCCCATGCCAGGTCGAGGTAGCCAGCGAGTTCCGCTACCGCAAGGTGGTGGTGCAGCCGGACACCCTGTTCGTCTCCATCTCGCAGTCCGGCGAAACCGCCGACACCCTGGCCGCTTTGCGTAACGCCAAGGAGCTGGGTTTCCTGGGCAGCCTGGCAATCTGCAACGTGGGCATCAGCTCGTTGGTACGTGAGTCGGACCTGACCCTGCTGACCCTGGCCGGCCCGGAAATCGGCGTGGCTTCCACCAAAGCCTTCACCACCCAGCTGGTTTCACTGATGCTGCTGACGCTGGCCCTTGGCCGGGTGCGCGGTACCCTGGATGCCGGCGTCGAAGCCGAGCTGGTGGAAGAACTGCGCCGCCTGCCGACCCGTCTGGGCGAAGCCCTGGCCATGGACGCCACCGTCGAGAAAATTGCCGAGCTGTTTGCCGACAAGCACCACACCCTGTTCCTTGGCCGTGGTGCGCAGTACCCGGTCGCGATGGAGGGTGCGCTCAAGCTCAAGGAAATCTCCTACATCCACGCCGAAGCCTACCCGGCAGGCGAGCTGAAGCATGGCCCGCTGGCACTGGTGGATAACGACATGCCGGTGGTTACCGTGGCCCCGAACAACGAACTGCTGGAAAAGCTGAAATCCAACCTGCAGGAAGTACGTGCCCGTGGTGGCGAGTTGGTAGTGTTTGCCGACGAGCACGCTGGTATGACCAATGGTGAAGGTACGCACGTGATCAAGGTGCCGCACATCGCCGATGCCCTGGCGCCGATCCTGTACACCATTCCGTTGCAGCTGCTGTCTTACTACGTCGCTGTGCTGAAAGGCACCGACGTGGATCAGCCGCGTAACCTGGCCAAGTCGGTTACTGTCGAGTAAGGCGAGAGCCGGTGGTTTTGTTGAATTAAAGCTGTCGTTGAACAATTAAAACTGTCGCCGGTGGAGGGGAGGCTATTGCTTCCCTTCATCGGGCGGCTTCACCAGCCTCCCGGCGTGAACCTGGTACCGGCGTTTTCACATGCCCCTCTCGATTCTGCCTGATGAAACTCTTCCGTCATACGTGAGAAGGAACCTGCTGCTCTATTGGGCCGAGCCCTAGGCAGAGATCTTCGAAGCCCTGCGTAGCCGTCATGTAATAAAGACGGCCGAAGTCAGAAGGCTCGCAGCAGCCATCGGGTGGCCGCAGGGCTCGGTACCGACGGCCGCAGCGCTGTTGTGCTGCTCGATGTCGAACAGCGCAGCGGGATATGACCGTAAGATGAGCCATCGGCGTTGTGTTCTGGTTGTCGAGGCTGGTGCACGGGGTCATGCCCCTCGTACAGGTCGATGTCGATCCCGCCATACATGACCCGGTGGCCACTAAGCATTCAACGCCCGTTTCAACACCTCGTAGATTTTCGCATCACCCGATTGGGCAACGTTGAAACGCAGAAAATCACCGGCCGTCATGGACTGGCTGAACGCATTGCCCGGCGCCAGCAGCACTCCTTCATGCAAGCAAGCCCGGGCCAGCGCTGCGGCATCCGTGCCCTGCGGGAGTTGGCACCAGACGTACATTCCTGAGCGCGGCGTCATCCAGGGCGTGATGCCAATGGCGCGAAGCCTGGCGACCGTGCTGTCCATACCCTCGGCCAGCCTGAGGCGAACACCCTCCATGTGCTTTCTGTACCCGCCGTCGGTAATCGCCTGATGGATGATGTCTGCTGCCAAGCGACCACCGCCGAACGTGGTGGCGATCTTGAGATCGACCAGGCTCTCGATCCAGTCACTGCGAGCCGCGATGTAGCCGCAGCGAATCGAAGCGGAGATGGTTTTGGAAAAACTGCCTATGTGGATGACCCGAGCGAGGCCATCGAAGGCCGACAGCCGTGGCGCGGGCGTATTTTCGAAATCGGCGAAGATGTCGTCCTCCACGATCACCAGGCTGGAACTGTCGGCCAGTTTCAGCAGTCGGTGTGCGGTGACCGCAGACAGGGTGGCCCCGGTCGGGTTGTGGACGCCTGCATTAGTGATGTACAACCGCGGCGCATGCGCTAGCAGGGCCGCGCCAAACGCCTCGATGTCCGGGCCCGTCGCTGTGTAGGGAATGCCTACGATGTTCACCCGGTGGGCTTTGAGCAGGGCGTGAAAATTGAAATAGCACGGGTCGTCGACCAGCACGGTGTCCCCCGGCTCCAGCAAAAAACGGCAGATCAGGTCGATGGCATGGGTGCCGGAGTCCGTCAGCATGATCTGTTCAACCGGAGCTTCGATGCCGGCGCTGGCCAGCTTTCTTGACAGGAATTGCCTCAGAGGCGGTTGCCCGAGCGGTGAGGCGTAATCCGTCAGTTTCAGCGTCTCGGCGCGGGCAACGGTTCGCAGCGCTTTGCGCATGCCCGCTTCGTACATCCAGGATGCGGGCAGCCAGCCACACCCCGGTTTCAAGGCATCGCTGGCGGTTACAAGTGACTGGCGCGAGATCCACAACGGGTCCACTTCACGATCAAGCCTGGGGCCGAGTTCGGTGAGCACCAACGGCGCCACCGGCCCTGCTACGTAAAAGCCGGAGCCGGGGCGAGAATTGAGTACTCCTTCTGCCATCAGCCTTTCATAGGCCTCAAGCACTGTGGACACCGACACCTGCATGGCCTGGGCCATGGCGCGGACCGAGGGGATTCTCGCCCCTGGGGTGTAGGTTCGGGAGGCTATACGCGACTGGACCTCACCCATCACAGCGTGAATCCGGGTTCCGTTGCGTTTCATCACATCCTCAACTGTGCTGGAGTCATATACATAACAGTTCGGCAAAAGCGTACTGGATTGTACATGGCCCGGGCTGGTCTGTCGGTGATGTACTGGCCCTTGGCTTACCGAGGGCGTACCGATGAAAAAATCAACAAGCGGGTGGATCAACGGCTTGATAGGCGTCGCCATCTTTGCCGGCTCGCTGCCTGCAACCCGAGTGGCAGTGGCCGATTTCGAACCGACGTTCCTGACCTGCGCCAGGGCCACCATTGCCGCCCTGCTGGGTGCGCTTTTTCTGATCGTGCTGCGCCAGCCGCGGCCAAGGCGGGGTGATCTGTCGCCCTTGGCCATCACCGCGCTCGGCGTGGTCATTGGTTTCCCGCTACTGACCGCACTGGCCCTGCAGCACATCACCTCGGCCCATTCCATTGTTTTTGTCGGGCTCTTGCCATTGTGTACCGCAGGGTTCGCCGTGCTGCGCGGTGGTGAACGGCCTCGGCCCTTGTTCTGGCTGTTTTCGCTGGCAGGTGCCGGGCTGGTGGCAGGCTATGCGTGGATGAACGCAGGCGAAGGGTCGGCGCTGGGCGATCTGCTGATGTTGGCGGCGGTGCTGGTCTGTGGCTTGGGTTATGCCGAAGGGGCGCGCCTGGCGCGGACATTGGGGGGCTGGCAGGTGATCAGTTGGGCGTTGCTGGTTGCGTTGCCGTTGATGCTGCTGATGACCGTGGTCAATCTTCCGGCTCCCGATGAGTTCGCCAGGGTAAGTGCCCCTGGGTGGCTCGGCCTGGGCTACGTTTCACTGTTCAGCATGCTGATCGGCTTTGTGTTCTGGTACCGGGGGCTCGTCCAGGGTGGTGTCGCGGCGGTGAGCCAGCTGCAACTCTTTCAGCCGTTCATGGGGCTTGGGCTGGCAGCGTTGCTGCTGCATGAGCACGTCAGCTGGACCATGCTTGTGGTGACGTTGTGTGCGGTGATCTGCGTTTACGGGGCCAGGAAATATGCCCAATAGCGCAAGGGCTCCAGCGGGTGACGAGTACCCGCTTCTGCCCGATTGCTGCCCTTCGGGGCAGCTATGGGTCGATAGCGGATATTCACCACTAATGCTGAGGGATCATGGCACCTCCATTTGGGCCTCATTGAGGCTTCAGGGTGTCTATGAAACCAGGGGCGATTCACTGTTCAATTTTCACGTTGAGTTGGATTCATGGAGAGGCAGATTGAACCGGCGTGAAGATTCAATACAGACTAAATGAAAACGTGGAACTGCCTGAACAGCGCCGCCATCAATATCCCTGCGGTGATTGCGGGAAGTGGCTTGCGCAGCGCGAGCATCACGATCGCGGTCGTCAACAAGGCAACACGTGCCCCGTTATCCCCCGTGACCGCCAGCGGTGTCAGCACCGCTACCAACACTGAGCCCGACATGGCATTTATGAATTGCTGCACCCTGTAGTTGATTGGGACGAACGACATCACGAACACCCCACCCCAGCGGGTCACAAGAGTGACCACAGCCATGATCAGAATGATGTACAGCGTGCCGAATCCCGAGATATCAATGCTCATGCTTTTTTCTCCGTCCAAACGGCGCCGAGCAGGCCACCAGCCAAGGCTCCGGTGACGACGTGGCTGTTTTCAGGCAGATATGTATACGCGATTAACGATGCAGCGGCTGCCACACTCCAGATGATCAGCATGCGTGGGTTCTTCTGGCCGCCGAGCACCATTGCCAGCAGGAAACAGCCCATGACCATGTCCAGGCCCAGGCTGACCGGGTCCTGGATGACCGTGCCAAATTTCAGCCCCAGCCAACTACCAAGCGTCCAGGCCGACCAAAGCGCAAGGCCGCCACCGAACAGCAGACCCATGCCGGCCTTGCCGTTACTGAACGCCTGCATCGACATCGCCCAGTTGGCGTCCGAAACCACCATCATCACCCCATAGCGCTTGGCGCGTGGCAGCTCGCGCAACCACGGATACAGCGTCGCGCCCATCAACAGGTGCCGGGCATTGATCGCGAACACCGTTACGATCAATGGCACCACCGGAACGTGCTGCCCCCACAGGTCGAGTACGGCAAATTGCGCAGCGCCGGCGAAAACCAAACTGCTCATCAGCAGTGTTGATGCTTCGCTCAGGCCTGTTTGCGCGGCGGCCAGGCCGAAGGCGATGGCAAACACCATCACGAACATGGAGATGGGCAGCAGTTGTTTGAAACCGTTCCATATCTTGTTTCTATTCAGCTCCACCGAGCTTGCATCGACACTCAACACCATTACACCTCATCACCACCGCAGGTTTGTACCGCTGTTCAGGCGCCATTCTGAGGACTTCCTCCCGGTCAAGAAAAGCGAATAAGTGTTATAAAGGCCATTCGATTGTCGAATGGCTTAAGATTGGCTATGCACTCCAAGGATCTGCAAATTGACTGGCTGCGGACTTTTGTCGCAGTGGTCGATACTGGTTCGATGACTGCGGCGGCGCGGCAGGTATCGCGCTCGCAATCAGCCGTTAGCATGCAGCTGAAGAAACTTGAGGACAGCATCGGTCGCCCGCTGCTCAACCGCGAGCCTCGGCAACTGTCCTTGACGCCAGCGGGCTTCGACCTGTTGGGCCACGCGCGCAAGTTATTGGCATCCCACTCAACGCTGGTGCTGGCGATGCATGGCGGGGCACTTTCCGGTCGAGTGACGTTCGGCGTTCCAGATGACTACGCCGTGCCCTATCTGGTGCCGGTGCTCAGGCACTTTGCTACGCGTTTCAGCGAGGTCGAAGTCACGTTGGTGTGCGAGGAGTCTACCGCGCTGCTGGCAAAGGTTGATCGAGGTGAGATCGACCTGGCGCTGGTCACGCGTGATGCACCTTCGCGGGGAGAACTGTTGTTCAAGGAGGCACTGGTTTGGGGGGCGGCCGAGCAGCACGAAATCTGGAAGTGCAGTCCCCTGCCTATTGCTGTGCATGAACTGGGCGGACGCCTGCGTAGCGAGATCCTGGCAGCGCTTGACGCTCAGCAGCGTGAGTACCGTGTCGTCTATAACAGCCCGAATGTCTGTGGTCAGATCGCTGCCGCGCAAAGCGGCATGGCGATTGCTGTACTAACCCGGTGCAGCCTTCCACCGAGCTTGAAGATGGTGGATACCCGGCAAGGGTTGCCTGAGCTGCCGGTGATTCAAGTTGTGTTGATACGTAGCCGGGATTCAAAGGGCTCTCGAGCTGTGGATGCGATGTACGATGAGGTCATGCGGGCTTTGCGCGATCCACTTTGTATCGAATAGAGACTCAAAAGCGCAGCGCCCCGCCGGTACTTAAGCCGACCAGCTGCTGCCAGCATTAGGGCACAGGACGTGACAGCAGCGAGACTCGTGGCTTGCCTAAGGGGCTTATATCGCATGGTTTAAACTGGCCCACCGGCTCACAGTTCAAGTCTGGGAACGGGGCGAAGCCATGTTCCCACAATGGGAAATCAATCCGATTTACAGCTAATCAAACGCACCATTCAGCACTTCATAAATAAGCCCGGTCGCCAGCGCCACCAGGATCAAATCCGTCCCAACTTGCTGCCACTCGTACCCGTCATAGTGTGGCAACCTGCCCACCAGTCGACCATCGAGCTTCTTGGCGATACCAGGCGGAAGCGGCTTGCCGCGAGCGAGGTTCTTCTGAATCCCTGGCGGCAACGCAGGCCCCGGGCTCCAGTAATCCCGGTAACCATCGACAATCCCCAGGACGCTCGCACGATTGATACTCGGACCACCGTGCCAATCACCCTCACCTGACTTTTTGCCTTTGCCGCCATGATCCTGGTTATGCGACTGGTTCCCTTTGGCATTTCCCTGGCCCTTGCCATTACCGGGATCAGCCATTGCAGGCAGAGAGCCACAGATCAGGGCGAGACAGGTAACGCCGACGGTGATTGAGCGGAAAATGAACATGGGAGCGTTCCTTCGTGTGGGGGTACATTGTCCAATCTAGACGATTGCCCCAATGTCAATCCATTGCCCCCGTGCCTACACAAGGCCGTGCCTGCAAGCGAAAGTGCTTTCCCTGCAGGCGCGGCCCCGTGTCGTGTCAAGGGCTGGAACCCAGCGCATGACAAATCCGAATCAGATCTGCATCGCCATCCCGTCCACATTCATCGCTGCCTGGCGCAACGCCTCGGAGCGAGTAGGGTGGGGGTGGCAGGTAAGGGCGATGTCTTCCGCCGAAGCCGAGAACTCCATGGCTACGCAGAACTCACCAATCATCTCGCTGACACTTGGCCCCACCAGGTGCACACCCAGCACTTCATCGGTTTCGGCATCGGCCAGGACCTTGGCGAAGCCTTCGGTCTCGTGGTTGATCTTGGCCCGGCTGTTGGCAGTGAACGGGAACTTGCCCACCTTGTAGGCACGCCCTTCGGCCTTGAGCTGTTCTTCGGTCTTGCCCACGGTTGCCAGCTCGGGGCGGGTGTAGATCACGCCGGGGATGAGGTTGTAGTTGACCTCGTGAGGCTTGCCGGCAATGCGTTCGATGCAGGCCACTGCTTCGTCTTCCGCCTTGTGCGCGAGCATCGGGCCGGAAGTGACGTCGCCGATCACCCAGACACCCGGCACTGCAGTGCGGTGGTGCTGGTTGTCGAGCATGCCGCGCTTGTCGGTTGCCAGGCCCACGCTTTCAAGGTTGAGGCCCTGGGTGTAGGGGCGACGGCCGATCGCCACCAGCACGTAGTCGGCCTGCAGTGTTTCTGCGCTGCCGCC
>NZ_JABMCW010000145.1:0-13441 GCF_013179705.1 Pseudomonas sp. CM25
TGGGCCGCCATCATCTTCTCTAGTACGACACTTGGCCTAGTCTCCAGCGGAGTCGTGCTGACTGACCCTGTTCTGTCGTTCTCGATTTTGCTCTCCAGCTATGGATTCTGGCGTTGGATGAAGTGCTCCAGCAACGCGGATGCCTACCTGATGTTCGCCGGGCTGGGCCTGGGCCTACTGGCTAAAGGTCCGCTCATTTTGGTGCTTATGGGCACGCCAGCATTCGTGTGGGTGGTTCTCTATAAAGAGTGGGGGCGAGTGCTGATACTTCCCTGGATCGGCGGCCTTGTCCTAATGCTCGGTATATCCTTGCCCTGGTATATCGCGGCCGAAATGAAAACGCCGGGGTTCATGCAATACTTTTTCGTTGGTGAACACTGGAGTCGTTACGTCGTCAGCAACTGGGCTGGAGACCTCTATGGCAGCGCTCATGCCAAGCCATACGGCACCATCTGGATTCAGCTCGGTTTGTCGCTATTGCCATGGGCTTTCTTTCTTCCTCTGCTGATTCGCAAGCGCGGATCAATGCAGCGATTCGAGGCCTACCTCTGGCTCTGGGCGCTGGCAACTCCCATATTCTTTACATTCGCCGGTAACATTCTGTGGACCTACCTGCTTCCATCTCTACCAGCCTGGGCCATGTTGTTGTCTGGACGGATCTGCGATGCAGGCCCGAAGACCACTTGGGCTGCCGCTACGAGCGCTGTAGTACTCCCAATCGTAGGTGCGGGGATCATCATTGCAGGGGTAATGGAGCAGCGACCTCAGAACCAGCGAGATGTGGTTGAAGCCTGGAGTGATTTGCAGTCAGCTCAGTCGGCTCCGCTGATCTACCCTGGCCGTCGCTCGTATTCGTCGGAGTTCTACAGCAGCGGGAAGTCAGAGAACATTCAGGATCCTGCTAAGTGGCCACGTGATAGCTCGTTCTACCTATCCAGGCGCCTGCGTGACAGCAACGCTGAACTGCCTGTCAACCTGAGCTGCGTCAAGATCACCGAAGTAAACGCCAGCCAGCTAATGCTGTGTCGTTGGAAGGACGCTCAGCAAAGTAACAACGGATTGGCTGGAGAAATTGATGCGGGAGCGTCTCGTACGGACGAAGGCTAAATTCCAGACACAAAAAAGCCAGGTTGTACCCTGGCTTTTTTGTAAATTGCTTTCGTCATTTAGAGTCCTGTTTAACCGCCGATTAATTATCGGCTTGTTCCTTACCATCCTTGCTTTCTTTCTTTTGCTCTTGAGCGACTTGCTGTTTGTTCTGATCCGAAGAGTCATCGCTCCATAGGCGAGCCTGTTCAGTTCGAAAGTTTTCATTGAACTGTTTCGCTCTCTCGTAGCCGCCTTCGGCATAAGCGACACCCGTGAGACCAAGCAGCAGGCTGCCAATAGCGATCGATTTGACAAATTTCATTGTGAGCCTCGGTTTTTACTAGGTCCGCCTGATTAGCGGCCTTTGTTGGTTTGTAGTTTAGGAACGCGAAGCTAACGACAAGGTGAGTCAATAATTACAATTCCGTAATTTTGGCGGCCGGGATGATGCGTTAAATCTGCAAATCTGGAAGGATCATGTCTATCTCGGCATTGCTGAGGGCGATGTTAAATTTTCCCTAAAATTACAATTTTGATATCTACTTAAATAATCAGTGCGGCTTTCGGCCGCTCTCGGAGATAGCCATGAATGACATAGAGCCCTGGGCGGTTGCGATCGGTGATTTTCGTCGAAGCACTGAAAAGTTCACTGTCCAAATTGATGAGCTGACCGCTCAGACACGTACCTGCAGCGCCGTGCTGGAGAAGTCGAACGACCTTGTGGAGCAGGTCGATACTGTCGGCCGGCAGATACAAGATGAGGTGCGGAAGGCCGAGAAAGCTTGGTCGAATGCCGAAGAGGTCGCTTTGCGAGCTGCGGCAGAGGCATATTCCGCCGCGTGTCGGGGAGTCGACACGGCCATTAAACCGCTAATCGCGGAGCTTTCTACAGCGACTAAGGCTGCCAATATCTCCATTCTGGAGCTCAAGCGTGCCCCGGTTTTGGCCAAACGTTATGTGATGGTCGTGGCAACAGCGTTCTTCATCCTGGGGTTGATCAGTGTCTACACGACGATGCGTTTTATAGACACTGCTGCCAGCGTAAGCGCTCAGGAAAGGGTGAACGCGCAGTATTTCACCCAACTGTGGAGGAATGCCAATCCAGAGGAGCAGAGGATCATAAAGTCGGTGATTTTGCGATCGCCCATGGAGCCTGTGGTCCTCAGGCACTGATGCTTGCACACAAAAAAGCCCGTCAATTGACGGGCTTATGCATGTCTGCGCTGGTTAAGCAGCAGCCATTACAGGTTCTTTAAACTGGGCTTCGGGAAAGTGAAGGTGGAACCACGTGAAGTTCTCTTCGGTTACTTCCACGCTCGCCGAGCCCTGATGCAAGCTCATAATCGACTGAACGATGGCTAAGCCTAGACCGGTACCGCCCTCACTCCGTGCTCGGCTCTTGTCCACTCGATAGAAACGTTCAAACAAATGCGCATGGTGTTCCCTCGCGATCCCCCGGCCCGGGTTGCCGACACTCAATGTCGTACCGCTCGTACCGTGTTGCACCTTCACGTAGACCGTGCGGCCGCGTGGGCAGTAGCGAATAGCATTTGACACCAGGTTCGAGACGGCCCGTTGAATCATGAGACGATTACCGCGCACTACGTCCTCATTGCCAGAGATTTGCAGCTGGATCTCGCCTTCTTCTGCCGAAATGCTGAAGAGATCGCATACACGCTCAACCTCGTCGACCAGCGACACGGGTTCAAACTCCACCATGGATGCTGGGTGACTGACCTGAGCCAGGAACAGCATGTCGGAAACCATCCGGCTCATGCGGTCCAGCTCTTCTGTGCACGATTCCAGCACTTCCCGGTACTCTTGAAGCGATCGTTCTCTGGTCAAGGCAACCTGGGCCTTACCCATCAGGTTGGAAAGCGGTGCACGCAACTCGTGAGCAAGATCGTCAGAGAATTGAGAAAGCTGCTGCACACCGTCATCTAGGCGAGCCAGCATGATGTTAATGCCGTCAGCGAGCTCTTTAAGCTCTGAGGGCATTCCATCCGTTGGCAGGCGATGGTCCAGGCTCTCGGTGGAGATTTTCGAGGCAACTTTCAAGAACTTGGTCAGAGGTAGCAGTCCGCGGCGCACGGTCCACCAAGCGATGGCCAAGATCAATGCGAGGATGACGGGCGACATCATCAGGGCCCAGGTCAGCAATGCATCGAGCAGGGCCTCACTGGATGACTGGTCCATGGTCATGTAGACGCTGACTTCGGTTCCATCGGCTAAGCGCATGATACGAGAAGCGCTCAACAGTGGGCGGTCCTGGGTATCACGCCATTCATGCTCTTTAGGCTGCGCAGCCGGCTGGAACTTGTGCACCTCCAGATTGACCTGCTTTGAGCCTATCGAGAGCAAAGGTACCTGCTTTGTTGATGTATCGAATATGCTCACGTACAGGTTGTTATGGCCCATGACCAAATCAACTAGCTGGTGCGCATCCGCGTTGACGCCGGAGATATCGTTGATAGTGGACAGGTTGTGAGCCATGCCTGCCATCTTCACTTCTAGGTCTGCTCTGGCATTTCTTTCCAGCGCTTGACCCACCATCAAGTAGCCAAAGGTCGCGAACAGAAGCAGTAATGCTGCGCTCATCAACCCGACTTTGAACCCTAGCTTTGCAGCCAGGCTGAACGGACTCATGCGCGTTCCTCGAAAACGTACCCAACGCCACGAAGCGTATGAATGAGCTTGGTTTCAAACGGGTCATCGATCTTTGAGCGCAATCGCCGGATCGCAACATCGATGACGTTGGTGTCGCAGTCAAAATTCATGTCCCAGACCAGAGAGATGATCTGGGAACGAGTCAGCGCTTCACCCGTCCTGCTCATGAGCAGGTGCAGGAGCGCAAATTCTTTTGTGGTGAGATCGATGCGTGTGCCACCACGGAAAACTCGATGGCGCACGGAGTCGAGTTCCAGATCGGCAATCTTCAGCGAGCTCTTCTCGACGAGTTCATCGCCACGTCTCTGGAGAGAACGGATGCGAGCAAGCAGCTCGGGAAACTCGAAGGGCTTCACCAAGTAGTCATCCGCGCCGCCATCCAATCCCTTGAGCTTGTCGTTGATGCGACCACGGGCTGTGAGCATGATGATGCGGACCCGGCTGGATTTCCTGATGGTTTCCAGCAGATCCCATCCGTCGATACCTGGGAGGTTCACATCGAGGAGAACCAACGAATAGACATTGACGTTGAATAGGTGAAGGGCATCAACACCGTTGTGCACAATGTCTACGACATACCCGCTTTCGGATAGGCCCTGCTGAAGATATTCCGCAGTTTTAATTTCGTCTTCGACAACTAGAACGCGCATGACTTATCTCAAGGTGTGAAGAAGGAATTGGCCAATCCGCCAAGAGGTTTGCAGGCTGTTTAAAGGTTCGGCTGAGTGCATGGCATGCGGTAGTCGCTACCTCTGTCCATACGCCGTGGTCACCTGAGGACGCTTGAATCTTAACGCGAAGAAGCTGGCCGTGGCGAAATCCTACAAATTTGTAATGTAGCCGTAAGATTGCTGACAGTCATACCGGCATACCCTTTGAGCTTAGCGGATTCAGCGGCCTTCAGCCGGTTGAGCACTCAGTAGCTGGCATGTGAATTCGGTCGTAAAAGGCGGCATTTCTGCCAAGCCGTTCTGTTTTGCCAGGAAAATTCCTTGGGGAGCTACCAAGAGCTCGTTGCCAACCACCGATCAGTGGCATCGCAGGATGCGCTGCGCTGCGCGCGGCTATGATTTCTTGATCCGTCGAAAGTGCAGATAATTACTTTACAATCTATTACATGTCCAAATTGTAATTTCACAATCATCTTGTCGTTAGCCGCCTTTGCTAGTTTTAGTACAGCACACAGGCAGCGCTGCTTTGGAGTCGTCTCATCCGGAGCAGCATGGCGGGAGTAACGAAACCCTGCTCACGCCAATGCATTCACCTTGGAACCATACGCTCCTTTGGTAAGGTGAATTTTAGCGCCCGCCGTGGGCGCTTTTTTATTAATGGACTTCTCATGAAAACCACTAGATCTGCAATTGCCGTATTCATGCTCTTCTCTGTGCTGTCGACAGATGCTCTAAGTAGCGTGCAGATCAATGAGGATCTTGAGCAGTCTGCTCGGCAGGCTACAGAGCGCTATGCACAGAGCGTGAAGAAGCCCATGCCAGAGCTTGAAGACTACACCTATGGCATGAATCTGGACGTTGGGAAGTTGGTGTACGTGTCGCCCAACGTGCGGTACTGCGGCAACGTGAAAAGCATGATGGCCTACGAGGACTCGAAGGGCGAATTGCACATGGTTCGCTACCTGGTGAAAGGCGAGTGCGTTAATAGTCGGTGAGCGGCCACCCACTTGCTGCCCCCGGCGCTTAGCTCACAGCAACTCGATGCCAAAACGACGTAGCAGCAGAGCAAAGCCCCCAAAACTTACCATGGTGATGATGATGCTGATGATAAGCGTCGGCCAAAAGTCCAGTTTGGGCAGCAGCACCGGAAAAGTGATAAACATTGGCAGGGTTGGAAGGACGTACCAGAACGTATACCAGGCATGATTAGCTATCTTTTCCATACTCTGGTTTTCCAAGTACAGCCAGATCAGCGTCATGACCGTGACCAGAGGCAGAGCGGCAACTAGGCCACCCAGCTTGTCGCTACGTTTTGCCAGCTCTGATACTAGAATCACTATTCCGGCAGTGACTAAGTACTTCGTGATGATCCAAGCCATTGCTGAACCTCCTACGGGCACTCGAGAGAGTCTGTCGGAATCTTCCCAAGGCGCTCACGAAGTGCTCCTGCCGTTTTGACGCCTATCATTCCCGATCTTTCCTTTACGACACCACTCTCTCTGTTTGAAGAGTGGTGCGTTGACCAGGTGGTTACCAACCGATCAGTGCGACGGTAACGGCATGCTCTGGTGGAAAGCTGCGCGCTCGATCTGAATGGTGCAGTGGTGGATTTCGAACGCATCGCTGACCGCTTCCACGACGCCCGCCAGCACGGCATCTCCATCTGCTGTGTCACCCACTACTACGTGCGAAGTCATCACGTTGCTGCCGCTACTGACGGCCCAAACGTGCAAATCGTGTACATCAGTGACGCCATCAACGTTGCGGATGGTGGTCTCGATTGCCGCGACGTCAAGCCCCCTTGGGACACCCTCCATGAGGATGCCCAGGCTCTCGCGAAGCAGCTGCCATGTCCGCGGCAGTACCCAGAGGCCGATTGCAACAGCGACAATCGTGTCGACCCAGGTCCAGCCAGTGAAGCGGATAATGAGAGCCGCGATGATTACGCCCAACGATCCGAGCATGTCGCTCCAAACTTCGAGGTAAGCCCCTTTGACATTGAGGCTCTCGTTGCTGGCAGATGCCAGAAGACGCATCGAAATAAGGTTGATGATCAGGCCAGCGATCGCGATCCACATCATCGCGCCAGTGGCGATCTCCGTCGGCATGAAGAAGCGTTGGTAGGCTTCGTACAAGATGTACATTGCCACCAGGAAGAGCAGGACTGCGTTGAGCGTGGAGGCCAGGATCTCCAACCGCGCATAGCCAAAGGTTCGTTTTTGATCCGCCGGCCGCTTGGCTATCTGGAGCGCAATCAGCGATATCGCCAAGGCGGCGGTGTCAGTGAACATGTGAGATGCATCCGACAGCAGCGCCAAGCTGCCGGTTATCCATGCACCGATTACTTCAGCAATCATAAAGCTGCCAGTCAGGGCCAATGCCATGACTAGCTTCTTCTGATGTCCCTCACGTACTGCTGCACTGCCATGATCATGATTCGATCCCACGTATTTCTCCTTGCGCAGGGGGGTGGTCGCGTTGGCTTACCAGGGTGGCCAGGCGCTAAGGCGTGGCTTGGCCGCACTGGCTGCAGAATTTCGCTCCTGACGTCAGCGAGGAGCCGCAGGCCTTGCAGCCACTCGATAGTGGTGTTCCGCAGTTTAGACAAAAGCGCGCAGATGGGGCGTTAGCGGTCCGGCACTGCCTGCAAGGCTGCAGATCAGTGATTGGGGCTTGGGATATTGCCCGCCCACTGTCAATTACCCGGTCATTGCCGTCGCAGCTCTGCTGCTGGTCATAGCGGTCATGCCGATCGCTCCCGTGCCCACCACTGTGGTGCTTACCACCGCCGTGGTTTCCCCGGCCGTGGTGGCCGCCCAAGATGTTCTTGAAAAAGCTCATGGTGTTCGTCCCTCATTGATAAGTGACATAAGCACGGGCAAAAGTTAAGGAAGTGTTCTGCTCGCGAGAAAGACTTCTAAATTGAAGTAAAAGTTCAAAATGAGCGTACGACAAAACAAGCCCATTTTGTTTATGAAATTTAATTTAATTCGCTGGGTGGCACTAACCACACAGCAGTCGAACGTGTCCGATTTTTTATCATAGCCTGGTCGATCACAATCAAAAAAGCCATTGCTGCGATTCTGACAGCATTGTAATCACGAGGTCATCGTGTCGTTATCGTGTTCCGGAAATAATGCGCCTAGCGAGAGTTTACTTCTCATTCAATTCTTTTGCCTCAAACATCCTAAGCGCCCTTAAGCCATAGGGCTCGGGGTCTCTGGCGCTCCGCACGCCCACCTTCGCACCGTATCTGTCGATGGTTTGCCTGGTAGCTACCGAGGATTCCATAGCCATGCGTCATGGATCAGCAGCCTCCTAGAGTTTGATAATGACACCTTCGAAATCCATTGTTCACACCCTGTTCAGTAGATTGATCTTTGCTATTCGCAGTACTCGACAAAAAGGCATCAGCACCAATCTGCTCATCGGGCTGGTAACTCTTTGGTTGTTGCTATTTACGAACGCTGAGCTTTGGCGTGTTCTTACGCGGCTGATTTTCAATGCCGATGAAGTTAATTGGCTGCTCGCGAGTAGCCTGCCAGTTGTTGTGTTTGCTTGGGTGTTTACCATACTCAGTCTGCTGTCATGGGCACGGCTCGCCAAACCGCTACTGTGCCTGATCCTGATCAGTGCGGCTTTCGCCAGCTACTTCATGAATGCTTACGGCATCGTCATTGATTACACCATGTTCACCAACGTCGTGGAGACCGACGTCAGTGAGGTCTCCGAGCTACTGAACTGGAAGCTCGGCCTCTGGGTGGCAATGGTAGGGGGATTGCCCGTTTACCTGATCAGTCAGGTGCCGCTCCGACGTAAGCCCTGGATCAAAGCGTTGGCCAGTAGACTCATTGTCCTTTCGCTTGCCCTAGTCACCCTTGCCGGCATTGTGCTGAGCCAATACCAGTCTTATGCGTCCTTGCTGCGCAACAACCGGGAGATTCGGCTCATTCTGGTTCCCACCAACCTGTTTGCGGCCAGTCATGGCTACCTGAAACGTCAGTTGGCCACGCCGAAAGAACTGACCACCATCGGTACCGATGCAGTAGTGAAAAGGCAGGGAGCAGCTCGCAAACCCAAGCTGCTGGTGCTGGCAGTGGGGGAGACAGCACGCTCTGCCAACTTCTCCCTCAATGGCTACTCCCGTGATACGAATCCGGAACTGAAAAAACGCAATGTCATAAGCTTCTCAAATGTGAGTTCCTGCGGCACCGCCACCGCGGTATCACTGCCGTGCATGTTCCTGGACGTCGGCAAGGATGAGTACAAGGACGGCTTGGCCAAGAGCCGAGAAGGGCTACTCGATGTGCTTCAGCGCGCAGGCATCAGCGTAATGTGGACTGACAACAATTCGGGCTGTAAAGGGGTCTGTGACCGGGTGCCTAACCACAAGGCTACCCAACATGCGGATGCTCAGCTGTGCACCAGCGACGAGTGCAAGGACGGGGTGCTGCTCTCGGAAATGGAGGACTTCATCAACCGTCAGGAAGGCGATGCTGTCCTGGTGCTCCACTACAAAGGCAGCCACGGCCCAGCCTACTACAAGCGATATCCCTCGCAGTTCAAGAAATTCGAGCCGGTCTGCGAGACCAATGAGCTCGACAAATGTAAGCAGCAGGAGGTGATCAATGCCTACGACAACTCGATCCTCTACACCGACTACGTAACGGCCGGGCTGATCGACATCCTGGCTGCGAACACCAAATTCGACACTGCGCTCATGTACGTCTCGGATCATGGGGAGTCACTGGGAGAGGGTGGCCTCTACCTACATGGGCTGCCCTATGCGATGGCCCCGGACGAGCAAACCAAGGTGCCAATGGTGCTCTGGATGTCTGACTCTATCGCGAAGAGCGAACGGCTGAATATGGGCTGCTTGAAAGCCCAGACAAACTCGCCATTGAGCCATGACAACCTGTTCCACACGGTGCTCGGGATGATGAGCGTCCAGACATCCTCGTATCGCTCAGCCCTAGACTTCACTGCCCCTTGCAAGCCCTTGGCCGGAAGCACGTACTCCGGCCTCTGAATGCTCGAAGTGCGATTGAAATACTCGCTCGTATCAGCTGCAATATTCAATTGGAGAGCAGAAAAGTCAGTTGAATCTGGTTGCCCAGGTTTTGCTCGCTGTGAATGTCGACCTTGCCACCGCAGTGTTCCACGATCCGTTTGTACCGCGAGCGATGCGCCTGCAGTGTACGTTCAAGCAATTCGGGCCAATCAAGCGCATTGACCAGTGTTGAGACCTAGGCTGGCATCTCGGTTGCTGCCGTTCTAGTCATGGGTAACCTGGGTCGCAGCAGGTGGCGACTGAGCGTAATCGACCTATGAAGCGGCCGGTCGACAACGACCGCTGTGGGTCGAAAGCTGCCTTAGGGCTGGGCGTCTGCATCACTAATTGGCTTTAGCACTATGCTCCCGCCTATCAGCTGTATGCTCAGGGAATCACCGATTTTGAGACCCATGCGTTCGAGGATATCGTCCGGGAGGTCAGTGATGACATCCCCAGTACCATCACCTGGTTCTTGGCATTTCAAGGTTGTCCGCACGGATTCATTCATAAGGGGCGGCTCCTTATGAGCTGATGGGGAAGCCTCCATCCTACGCCCACTTGCCCCCTACTGGCAGCATTCGACCCACTGCGAAGGCTGGATGTTGGAGCCAGCACCGGCAAGCTCTGCTTTCGCAAGTATGAAGGAGTTTAGTGATAATCCTGCTTCCGGCTGGCGGCGATGGCGCTGACAACTCAGCTTAGGGCCGTGTCTGCTTGAGGTCGCAAGCAGCCAGTCGCTAATGACCGCGCTATCGAACCACTGAGCACCATCCGAGACAGAGCTTTGTTTACCGCGGAGCGTGAGCCCGTTCGCTCGAATACCTTCCTAACAAAGGGGCTTCCCCTTAGGCATACGCTTGATGCGGTTCGAGTTAGATCCTGCGATAGACACAGCTAATCCTATGTCAGACGAGATGTAGACAGGTCCTCTGGCATGGAACCCAACGGCGTTAAGTGTAGACACCGTGTTCAATTCGTCCTAGGAGTGTCACAACTTGCTGGTAGCCCGATCGAGTCACCAAGGTGCTGCAAGGTGACTGATGCCTTAGCCCGATTGCTGGCTTGTACAGCCATTGCGCGGCAAGCACTCGACTGCCAAGCACCAGCGTTGCCAGATGCACGATTTCTTCGCACCTGCCCTTGAAGCTTCGGTGGTCGATGCTCCAGCACCCCTGCGGCGAGCATGGGCACAGCGCTAATATCTGAGGATCCTTCATTTGCAAACCTCAAAGGTGAAAGCCTATCTCTCAACCGGCAATTCGGCCAACAGGTTCCATTCCTTTGCCGGCATGTGCTGCTATGTCGAGAAACCTTCCTTGCGTCTGTACCCGCCTTCGCAAAAGCCTTCGGGCGTCGTCTTCATTTTCCGACTTTATACGCCACTTATCAGTCTTTACCTTCCGTCGGCCCTTCATTGCCTCTCCTCTTCCACGTAGGTAGCGCCCAAGATCAAACCAGCCGCAGGGTCAGATCGCGCAGACTTTGGTTGCATCCGATCGGACATCTCAGTCCATGCTGAAGGGGGACAGGCGCCCCTCCTCATCGGTCCGATGGCGTCACGCTTAGCTCCTCACGAACGCGCTCAATGATTGAATCCAGAGTGGCATCCTTGTCCATAAAAAGGTAGCACTGGGTCAAGATCGTCAAAGGATGAACATTCATGACAGAGGCGAGCCCATGCACCATTTCGAGGGTAGGGCCCTTTCCTCCGGCTTCCAGTTGACTAAGGTAGGTTTGGCTACTGTGGCCGCCGAACTCTTCTTGGCTGAGGCTACGAGATTTCCTCAGCAACCTCATGGCCTTACCAAATGCCTGTTTCAGCTCCATTTTTTCATTCCTACAAAAGGAATGATGAAGCCGTCTTGAACGCCATACATCCATTAACTATTGTTAATATTTTGAGGGTTTTTCGATGTTCAAGACCTATAGCCATGCCGAACTCAGCCCAGCCGGTATTTTCGGCGAGCCCGCCAGCCGTCACTGGAAATTTATTGAGCTGGAGCTGCACCACCCATGGTTTTACGTGGAGCTTGTGCGCGATTACGGTGACGACATCGTGGGCAGCATGCTGATGATCCCCACGGTACCGATCCTACAGCAGATGCTTTCGGAGCTTGATGACCGCTCATGGCTCGCGCAAGCACATCTGATGTCACCTGGTCACATGAGAGGCGGTAACGACTGGGTGATGGAACCGCTTCAGGAAGTGAGCATTGCTGAAGACGCGTCAGGAACAGAAGAGGGCTATATCTATAAGGTAGTAGGCGGGGCTTGTTACAGCATTCATCACTCAACTCAGCGAGATAACCTCAAGGTCACTGAAATTATTTTTTTGGCTGAGCGCGATCTACGCGTGAGTGGATGATTAAAGTAGCTTACGCATTTAATTTATCGTTACGGCTTTTAGAAGGCAAATAGACTATTCTAGAGTAATTATCTTGGTTTTTACTATTGAATTAGCTGCAATCAGTGCTATCTTTATGGAGGCGAGTTTCAGATGTTGTCATCCTAAACTGTTTAATCTCCTGCCAGTAAGCTTAGGACTTTCTCCACCCAGCGATCAACTGGTTGTCAGTGAGCCTAGGCTGGCCCAGGTGTATTTTGGGGAGAGGCTTGCGCTACCCAGTGCAGTATGAGCATAGGCCTTCAGGTTATGAATTTTTCAAGACTAACGAACGGCTCATCAACAGTAACTGGCTTCAATAGAAAATATTTTTAGTTACTCTGCGACGATTGATCCTATGGATTTTTTCAGGTGTACGAGGAGTCTTGTTAGGCCAAGTGACGGCTTCATGCTGTGGTGTCATCCGAATCACCGCCTCGTAGGTACCGACCCTACCACCGTTCTTCCGATAGACTGTCAATGCTTCTTTTGTCAGCAGAGCTTGCAGGGACCACCAGTGATCGGACGCCTTAATGTAATTAGTAATTTCGGGATCTATCCAGCCTGCTAGCCAAGATATTTGGTTTGCGAGCAAACGGAGGCTGTTTACCGTTTGGCGTGGCCGGCGAGGTATAAAGCCCAGATTGCCATAGGAGTCAAACTCCGGCGTTCTCCAGATCTGATCGTGATGGCCAATCCTATTTCGAACATCTCGTACTTGGCTAAGTAGGTTGGCCAGTCTATCGACAAACGCCGCATCATCGTATGGCGTCGTAGCAAGGTCAGGGGCGTTTGGAAATGCTATTGATAAAACGCTAGCCTGCATGCCAGCAGGGTGCGATTTATGCTTCAAGCCTTTGATAATCGTTTCCCAGAATCCAAAGGGGACCTTCGCGACAATGTCGTCAACAGTTGCATTCCCTTTTCCTTTCTTCTTTGCGATCTTCTCTACCGCGCCGAGTACATCCTCGTGGGTGTATCGTGTGGATCTGGGGTTGTTGCCCCTTGCTAGGTCATTATTGGCCAAGCCCTGACTGCATGGCCAGCTGATGCGCTTAACATCCGTTGTGCTTAGCCTGTAGGTGACTTCCATCCCCGCTCTGAGCAATGATGCGGAATGGTCGTAGACGAGAGGAAGAACATGGACGAAAGGATCTTGCAGCTAATCGGTGATGCTCAGTTCGAGCGTTGCCTTTATGAAGCTGCGATGTTTAATCTCGAAGACCGCAGGAACAGGCTTCGCTTTCATAACTTCGCCTTTGCTATGCGCGAGCTGGTGGGTCACACGCTGAAGCGCCTGGCTCCAGACGCCGAGGTGAAAAAGTGCATATGGTGGCAGCAGAAGGCAGAAGGCGTTGTCCCGGAGGTAACGCGAGTCGAGCGGTGTGTGTATGCAACGCAGGGCGGGCTTTCCAACCACTACGTGCGAACAAAGCTCCGGTTGGACTTCGCTCAGGAGTTTGAGGAGCTTCGAGATGCCGTAGTCCGTTTGAACGGGTACGTCCACATCACACCAGAAGTTTTCCTCATGGAGGAGGACGACATCGAGCACCTCGCAGTAGAAACAATCGAAGCCGT
>NZ_JABMCW010000146.1:0-13414 GCF_013179705.1 Pseudomonas sp. CM25
GGTTGCAGCCTGGGTCAGGGAGGAGGGACAGGCACGGGCGGCTTCAAGCATAGGCCGGCAACCTCGAAAGTGCTCGCAGCACCTGGCAGAGCAGGCGTTTGCAGTGGCGCCGGGGCCGGGGTGTACCAGTGAGCAGACACATGTGGCACCTCTCTGGATCGGTGCCCCCGGTACCGCTCACCGCTGCGCGTCAGAACAGAGGTGGTGTGCGGTGCCGGGAGCGATAACGGAGGCTTCAGCCGGCTTGGAGCAGCATGGCCCGGGCGCGAAGGATCACGGGGGCGTCGACCATCTGGCCATCGAGGGTGAATACGCCGGCGCCAGTTTCAGCGTGTTCAACCACCCGCTGCGCCCAGTCCAGCTCGGCTGCCGAGGGCTTGAGCGCGGCGTGAATCACGTTGACCTGGCCAGGATGGATGCACAGAGCGCCGGCAAAGCCCATGTCCCGGGCGAAACGCACCTGGCGCTGCAGCCCGTCGGTGTCCTGAATGGCCGGGAACACGCCGTCCAGCGGCGCGGCCAGCCCGGCGACCCGGCTGTGCAGCAGCACCGCGTAGCGGGCATGGCCCAGCACCTGTTCGGCAGCGGCGCTGCCGGTGTTCAGCCCGAGGTCCAAGCCCAGGTCCAGGCTGCCGAACGACAGCCGATCGACGCCTGCTGCAGCCGCCAGGACGGGCAGGGCAGCCAGGCCCTTGGCACTTTCGATAATCGGCCACACCGCTTTGCCGGTGGCATGCACGCGCTCGATCTGGCCGACGGTTTCGGCCTTTGGCAGCAAGATGCCGACGACCCCGGCGTGGCGCTGGCACAGCGCCAGGTCGGCCTCATGGGCCCAGTGGCCTGGCGCGTTGACGCGCACCAGCACCTGGGCTTGGGATTGGTCGCGGAGAAACAGCTCAAGGTTGTCGCGCGCTTGTTCCTTGAGCGCTTCTTCAACGGCATCCTCGAGATCGACGATGACGCGGTCGGCGCCGCTGGCCAGGGCCTTGGGAATGCGCTCTGGGCGGGTGGCCGGTACAAACAGCGCGCTGCGTACGATTTCTGTATTCATGAGCGTGCCCTCTGGACGAATTCAATTTCGCCTACCTGCGCCTGGCCTGCCGGATTGCCCGCCCAGAGCTGCGCTTTGCCGTCGCCGGTCAGCCGTCCGCCGACCTCGAACGCATCCGGGCAGATCAGCGGGCGCACACCCCGATAGCTGAAACGGCGTACGCTCAACTGCGGATTGGCCCGCACGAAGGCGCGAAGGTTCAGCGTGGCGATCAGCGGACCGTGAACCACCAGCCCCGGGTAACCTTCGGTTTCGGTGACATATGGCCAGTCGTAATGGATGCGATGACCGTTGAAGGTCACCGCCGAATAGCGGAACAGCAGGGTAGGATCTGGTTGAACGTTTTCACTCCAATCGCCGTGGGGCATCGGCTCGGTGCCGCCAAGCTTGGGTGGCGAGGGCTCGCGGTAGACGATGTCCTGTTCTTCGACCAGGGCCCGCTGCCCATCCTGCACGTACTCATGCTGCACGGTGACGAACAGCAGGGAGCCGGTGCGCCCGTGCTTTTCCTCGACATTGAGGATGGTCGAGCGGCGGGATACCTGGGCATCGACCCGCAGCGGGCGCATGAACTCCATGCGCCCCCCGGCCCACATGCGGTTGCGGTTGTCCGCCGGCGGCAGAAAACCGCCCCGGGCTGGGTGGCCGTCGCCACCCAGCCCGGCCGCTTCGACCGGCTCCTGGAAAAACGCCCAGTGCCAGAGCGCGGGCAAGGCGTCGCCAGGGGCGGGAGCCGGCTCGCTCAAGGTAGCGGCAATACGCTTGACGAGGTTATGGCTGATGCGGTCATGGACGGTCTCGCTGCGGCCGATCCATGTTTGGAGTGCGGGTGAGCTCATTTTCTTATAGTCCTTTACAGCGTCGAAGTCAGTGCCGGGACGATCTCGAACAGATCGCCGACCAGGCCGTAATCAGCTATCTGGAAGATAGGTGCCTCTTCGTCCTTGTTGATAGCGACAATGACCTTGGAGTCCTTCATGCCGGCCAGGTGCTGGATAGCGCCGGAGATACCCACGGCGATGTACAGCTGCGGCGCCACGATCTTGCCGGTTTGCCCGACCTGCATGTCGTTAGGCACGAAGCCTGCGTCCACCGCGGCGCGCGAAGCACCGACCGCAGCGCCGAGCTTGTCGGCCAGGCTGTACAGGTGCTTGAAGTTGTCACCGTTGCCCAGGCCCCGGCCGCCGGACACCACGATCTTGGCGGCGGTCAGTTCGGGGCGCTCGGACTTGGCCAGCTCTTCGCCGACAAAGGCCGACAGACCTGCATCTGCAGCCCCCGCCAGCGCCTCGATTGGCGCGCTGCCGCCTTCTGCCGGCGCGGCTTCAAACCCGGTGGAACGTACGGTGATGACCTTGACCGGAGCACTGGATTGCACCGTGGCAATGGCATTGCCGGCGTAGATCGGACGCTTGAAGGTGTCTGCGGACTCGACCGAAATGATCTCTGAGATCTGGTCGACATCCAGCAGCGCGGCCACCCGCGGCAAGAGGTTCTTGCCGTTGCTGGTGGCCGGGGCCAGCACATGGCTGAAGTCGCGACCCAGGTTGGCCACCAACGGCGCCACGTTTTCCGGGAGCTGATGGGCGTAGGCAGCATCGTCTGCGAGCAGCACTTTGGTCACCCCAGCGCACTGCGCGGCGGCGAACCCCACACCGGCCACGTCCTGGCCGGCTACCAGCAGCGCGATGTCGGCGCCGATCTGGCGGGCGGCGGCCAGGGTGTGCAGCGTAGGGGCGGCGAGGGTGTGATTGTCGTGTTCAGCAACTACCAGAATGCTCATCAAATCACCTTCGCTTCGTTTTTCAGCTTCTCGATCAGTTCGGCCACCGATTTGACCTTGATGCCCGCGCTGCGGGCAGCCGGGGCTTCAACCTTGAGGGTCTTGTTGGTGGAGGCCAGTGATACGCCCAGCGCGTCGGGAGTGACCATTTCCAGCGGCTTCTTCTTGGCCTTCATGATGTTCGGCAGTGACGCATAGCGCGGCTCGTTCAGACGCAGGTCGGTGGTGACGATGGCTGGCATGTTCAGGGCCACCGTCTGCAGGCCGCCGTCGATCTCACGGGTAACCTCGAGCTTGTCAGCCGCCACGGCGACCTTGGAGGCAAAGGTGCCCTGGGCGTAGCCGGTCAGCGCGGCAAGCATCTGGCCGGTCTGGTTGTTGTCACTGTCGATGGCCTGTTTACCGAGTATCACCAACTGCGGCTGCTCCTTGTCGACAACGGCTTTCAGCGCCTTGGCCACGGCCAGGGAGTTCAGTTCGTCAGCGGCTTCGACCAGGATGGCCCGGTCGGCACCCAGGGCCAGGGCAGTACGCAGTTGCTCCTGGGCAGTAGTCGGGCCGACGGATACCACGACGATCTCGGTCACAACACCTTTTTCCTTCAGGCGCACGGCCTCTTCCACAGCGATTTCGCAGAAGGGGTTCATGGACATCTTGACGTTAGCAAGGTCGACGCCGGAGTTGTCCGCTTTGACGCGAACCTTGACGTTGTAGTCGACCACTCGTTTGATTGCGACGAGCACTTTCATAGGCAGGGATACTCTGTTTAAGCGTTGGCAACGGCGTGAAAAAAGAGGGGTCAGATGACCCCTGCAGTGCGCAGTTGCTGAATACGTTCATGGGGCAGGCCGAGCTCGGTAAGGATGCTTTCGTTGTGCTGGCCCAAGGCGGGGACAGGGTCCATGCGCGGCGCATAGGCGTTGCTGGTGGCCGGCGGCAACAGGCTGGGCACCGGGCCGGCGGCAGTGTCGATGCGCCGCCAGCGGTCGCGGGCCTGCAGTTGCGGGTGGGCCCAGACGCCCTGCATGTCATTGACCTTGGCATTGGCGATGCTGGCCCCATCGAGGCGCCCTATCACAGTGTCGAAGTCCAGTGCAGCAAATGCCTCGACGATCAGTCCGCGCAGCGCA
Organism: Pseudomonas sp. CM25; assembly: GCF_013179705.1. NCBI lineage: Bacteria > Pseudomonadati > Pseudomonadota > Gammaproteobacteria > Pseudomonadales > Pseudomonadaceae > Pseudomonas > Pseudomonas sp. CM25. The sequence goes on from NZ_JABMCW010000146.1 coordinate 3,965, forward strand.
TCGCGATTGGTCACGCGCGTGAAATTGGCGCTGAAGCGCTCATCACTGGCCAGTTCCGGTTGCTGCAGCACCTGTTCGCAGAAGAGCTGCCACTCGCGCTCGTTCTGCAGCCCCAGCATGACGGTGCTGCCGTCGCCCACCGGGAAGGGGCCATACGGATAGATGGTGGCGTGCGCCGCGCCAGCACGTGGCGGTGGTGCGGCGCCCTCGTAGGCGTAGTAGAGCGGGTAGTTCATCCACTCTACCAAGGCCTCGAGCATGGACACTTCCACCTGGCTGCCGATGCCGGTCTTTTCCCGCAACAGGACCGCCGAAAGGATACCGGTATAGGCATACATGCCAGCGGCGATATCAGCGATCGAGTTGCCGGCCTTGGCCATCCCTTCTTCGCCAGGCCCGCCGGTGACCGACAGGAAACCGCCTTCGCTCTGGATCAGCAGGTCATAGGCCTTTTTCTGTTCGTAGGGGCCGCCCGCGCCGTAGCCCGAGATATCGCAGACGATCAGCCGCGGGAATCGCGCGTGCAGCGCCTCGAAGTTCAACCCCAGGCGCGCGGCCGCACCCGGTGCCAGGTTTTGCACCAGCACATCGGCCTGCTCCAGCAACTGATCAAGGATGTCGCTGGCGACTTCCTGCTTGAGGTCCAGGGCCAGGCTTTCTTTCGAGCGGTTGGTCCACACGAAATGCGAGGCCAGGCCGTTGACCCGCTGGTCGTAGCCCCGGGCGAAATCGCCACTGCCGGGGCGCTCCACCTTTATGACGCGGGCGCCGAGATCGGCCAGCTGGCGGGTGCAGAAGGGCGCCGCGATCGCGTGTTCAAGGCTGATGACGGTAATGCCGTCAAGGGGGCGGATGGGCTGGCTCATGGTGTTGTCTCTCTTGTTATGACAGGCCCCCGTGCGGCACAGGGGGGTAGTACGGATCAGAACGAGCGCGGCAGCTCCAGCAGGTGTTCGGCCACGTAGGACAGGATCAGGTTGGTCGAGATCGGCGCCACCTGGTACAGGCGGGTTTCACGGAATTTACGCTCTACGTCGTATTCATTGGCAAAGCCGAAGCCGCCGTGGGTCTGCAGGCAGGCGTTGGCCGCTTCCCAGCTGGCCTTGGCCGCCAGGTACTTGGCCATGTTGGCGGCCGCCCCGGCGTTGCGCCCGCTGTCGTATTCGGCGCAAGCGCGCCAGCGCATCAGGTCGGCGGCTTCGATCTCGATGTGGGCCTCGGCGATGGGGAACTGCACACCCTGGTTCTTGCCGATCGGCCGGCCGAACACCTCGCGGTCACGGGCATACTGGCTGGCTTTCTCGACGAACCAGCGGCCATCGCCGATGCATTCGGCGGCAATCAGGGTGCGCTCTGCATTGAGACCGTCGAGGATGTAGCGGAAGCCTTTGCCTTCTTCACCAATCAAGCTGCTAGCGGGAATTTCCAGGTTGTCGAAGAACAGCTCGTTGGTTTCGTGGTTCACCAGGTTGGCGATCGGCTGCACGGTCAGGCCGTTGCCGATGGCCTCGCGCAGGTCGACCAGGAAGATCGACATGCCATCGACCTTTTTTATCACCTCGGCGAGCGGGGTGGTGCGGGCCAGCAGGATCATCAGGTCGGAGTGCTGCACACGCGAGATCCACACCTTCTGGCCATTGATTACATACTTGTCACCTTGGCGAACCGCGGTGGTCTTGATTTTGGTGGTGTCGGTGCCGGTGGACGGCTCGGTCACGGCCATCGACTGCAGGCGTAGCTCGCCGCTGGCCAGTTTGGGCAGGTAGTAGCGCTTCTGCTCTTCGCTGCCGTTACGCAGCAAGGTGAACATGTTGTACATCTGGCCATGGATGGTGCCGGAGTTGCCGCCGCATGCATTGACCTCCTCGAGAATCACCGACGCCTCGGCCAGGCCCAGGCCGGAGCCGCCGAACTCTTCCGGAATCATCGCCGACAGCCAACCCTCGTCGGTCATGGCCTTGACGAAGGCTTCAGGGAAGCCCTTTTCCTCGTCGATCTTGCGCCAGTATTCGGCGGGGAAGTCGCCACACAGGGCGCGGACACCCTCACGAATGGCCTTGAGTTCTTCGTTATTGTTGTCGTGCATCATCATTCTCCAAGGTGGGCCGGGCCGGCAGCGTCATCGTGGTTCGGCCGCCGGCCGACCCTGTAACACGGTCAGATTGGCTGGAAGCCCAGGGCAGCGCGGAAGCGGTTCTTGACGTAATGGCCATCGCGCGGCGGCAATACGCGCGGAGGGTTCTCGGCCTTGATTTTCACCGTAGCCAGCTTGACGCCATCGCGGTTGGCGAAACGCTCGCGCAAAGCATGCACGCCGTCCATCTCACGGATTTCCTGGGTCCAGGCAAAACCGCAGGTATCGGCGACCCGCTCGAGCTGGATGCCGAACCCGGCGTGGCTGACCTGCATGCCTGTCTCGCCGAAGTGGCCGTTATCCAGCACCACGATGGTCAGGTTCTTCGGCTGCTGCAGGGCAACGGTGGCCAGGGCGCCAAAGCCCATCAGCAGTTCGCCGTCGCCGGTGATCACCACCACGCTCTTGTCCGGTTGCGCATTGGCCAGGCCCAAACCGACAGTGATGGCGCTGCCCATGGCGGCCCAAAGGTAATAGTTGTTGGCATGATCGCCAGCGGCCATTACATCGTACGAGGCCGAGCCCAGGCCGGTGACCACCAGCACATCGTTGCGATCGGCGAGCAGGGAACGGACGACTTCACGGCGGCACAGCACGTGGTTGGCACTCACTTGACCCATTTCTTTTCTCCGATCAGACGCTGGCCGAGCAGCAGGGCAGTGGCGGCATCACCGTTGAAGGCCATGGTGGCGGCGCCATGCAGCAGGGGCGCGACGTCCTCTGGCTGGTCGGCGCGCCAGGTCATCACCTTCATCAGGTTCAGGGACGCTTCGGTGGCCTGGCCCATTGGGTTCTGCCAGGCGTTGAACTCGGCCCAGTCACCACGCATGGTCACCACCATCAACAGCGGGAAGCCGGCGCAGTTCTGCAGGGCGAGGGTGTTGATGCAGTTGCCGACACCGCTCGACTGCATCAGCAGGGCGCCGCGTTCGCCGCCCAGCCAGGCGCCGGCCAGGTAGCCGATGCCTTCTTCTTCGGTGGTAAGCACAACGGCCTTGATATCGGGGTCGGCGTAGGACATGCGGATGGCTGCCGAGTGGCCGGCATCCGGGACGAACACGACGTGCTTGACGTCGTGGGCCTTGAGGACACGGAACACGTCCTCTTGCCAGTTCTGTTCAGCTTCTTGCGATGACATGCGTATCTCCCGGCAGTGCTGCTTTTGTTTTTCCACATGATGGGGGGAGTTGAGGTGCACGACGACTACCGTTTTTTTCTTTGAGATATGCCGGGCCGGCATAGGTTGGCCCATGGAATGGCGGGTCGGCGTTTGGTGTGGCCAGCTGCCGGATGGGGGCAGGCTTGGCTCGCGCAGGAGCGGCTGCCTCTATAGAAAGCGGGCATAGCTGATAGACACATGCAGCGCTTATGGGCCGCAGGCAAAGACGTTAGGTTGTCCACTCGGTTGCGGCCGCGCCGCTGTCGAATCAAAACAACAATAAGATCGAGGGTTGTCCATGATGCTTCGTTACCTGCGCACACTCGCCGGGTGGCTCATTGCCGAGCCGCCATTGGCCGATACGCCAACCTCGCCCTGCCGGTTCCGGCACCTTGCACTGTCCTACTTCGTTCCGTAATGCACTGCTCAGGCGGTGACGGATCCTATTGCTTGAATACAGGTGCTCAATGAGACTCAAACTACCGTTGGCGGGCTGGATACTGCTGGCCATGTTTCTCGGCGTGATGATCGGCTACGTCATTTTTCTTACCAGCCCGGACAAAGCCGCTGCCGCCCATACCGCCGGGTACATCTCGGTGATCTCGGACGTGTTCCTGAGGCTGATCAAGATGCTGATCGGGCCGCTTGTGTTTTCCACCCTGGTGGTAGGCATCGCCCACATGGGCGATGCCGGTGCAGTGGGGCGGGTATTCGGCAAGGCCATGATGTGGTTCTTGACGGCCTCGCTGCTGTCGCTGGCGGTAGGCTTGATGATGGCCAACATCCTGCAACCAGGGCTGCACCTGGCACTGCCACTGCCGGACGTGAGTGAAACCACTTCGCTGCAGACCTCAGCCTTTACCCTCAAGGCCTTTGTCACCCACCTGGTACCCAGGTCATTCGCCGAGGCACTGGCCAACAACGAGATCCTGCAGATCGTGGTGTTCTCGCTGTTCTTCGGAGTCGCCCTGGCGGCGCTGGGGGAAAAAGCCAAGGGCCTGGTACGCCTGGCCGATGAGCTGGCGCAGGCCATGCTGCTCATCACCGGCTACGTCATGAAGCTGGCGCCCTTGGCCGTCATGGCGGCGATGGCTGCCACGGTGGCAGTCAATGGCTTGTCGATCCTCGCCACGTTCGCCGTGTTCATGCGCGACTTCTATCTGGGCTTGGTCTTGCTGTGGATGTTGCTGGTGCTGGCCGGTGCGATGTTCCTGGGCCGGCGGGTGTTCGCCTTGCTGGCACTCATCAAGGAGGCGTTTCTGCTGGCGTTCGCCACTGCCAGCTCGGAATCAGCCTACCCGAAACTCCTCGCGGCGCTGGACCGCTTTGGGGTCAGCCGCAAGATTTCCAGTTTCGTGATGCCAATGGGCTACTCGTTCAACCTCGATGGCTCGATGATGTACTGCACCTTTGCCGTGCTGTTCATCGCACAGGCCTACGGTGTAGAGATGACCCTCGGCACACAGATCCTCATGCTGCTGACCTTGATGCTGACCTCCAAAGGGCTGGCAGGGGTGCCTCGGGCATCGTTGGTGGTGATTGCCGCAACACTGGTTCAGTTCGATATTCCCGAAGCGGGGCTGCTGCTGATTTTGGGCATAGACACCTTCCTCGACATGGGGCGTTCGGCCACCAATGCCGTGGGTAACTCGATCGCCACTGCGGTGGTGGCCAAATGGGAAGGGGAGTTGCAGGAACCGGAGGTGGAGCAGCCAACCCCACGCGCTACTCTCCCGCAAGCAGATAAGCCAATAGGTTGAGCCAGGCGCTCGGCTTCTAACTGCTATGCTCAAATTCTATAGCTGGTGCCCCGGGCTGTCTTTAGACTGTCAAACACGCCGCTCCAATGGCGCCCCTCTCCCTGCTAGTGGCTTAACGATGGACGTAACGCAACTTAAAACCCTGATCCACGTGGCAGAACTTGGCAGCTTGAGCAAGGCGTCGGACCGGCTGCACGTGGCGCAACCGGCATTGAGTCGGCAGATCCGGCAGTTGGAAAAGGAGCTGGGCGTCTATCTGTTCGAGCGCCATGGCCGTGGGATGGAAATCACCGCAGCGGGGCTCGAGGTGCTGGAGCGGGCCACCCGCATCATGAACGAGCTGGAATCCATTCGTACCTCGGTGGCCGGCGGCCGCGCGGCGTTTCGCGGCATGGTCGCCATCGGCACCACGCCGACCATCGCCGAGATCGTCACGGTTCCGCTGGTCAAGCGCATCAGCGACACCCACCCGGACCTGTCCATCCGCTTTTCATCGGCCTTCAGCGGCTACCTGCTGGACTGGTTGCAGCGCGGCGAACTGGAACTCGCGATCTCCTACGATCCGCAGCCCCTGCATACACTGCGCATCGAACCGGTGATGATGGAAAACCTGGTGCTTGTCGGCCCTCCCGATTCTGGGCTGGGTCTCGATACGGCGGTACCATTCGCACAGTTGGCCAGTGAACCGATGGTCTTGCCCAGCCCCCGTCATGGGCTGCGCAAGATCATGGACCAATGTGCCCTGGAGCGCGGCTTCAAGATCACCACCAGCGTCGAGGCGGATTCATTCGGCGCAATGATCGACCTGGTGCGCAATGGCTTCGGCTACACCGCATTGCCCTTGGCGTCGATCTACTCGCGCTTGAACGACGGCACTCTGTGCGCCGCACCGCTGGTCGACCCCACGCCCATGCGCAAACTGGTGCTGGTGCTGCCGGCCGATCGCCAGGTGAGCCCGGCAACCCGCTATGTCGGCCAGACCTTCGTCGATATTGCCTCGGAGCTGGTGGCCGAAGGTATCTGGGCTGGGCATATGCTGTGACGCAACCACAGTCAGCTATTCAATTGAGGCATAACTGCTAGAGGGTAGCGGGTCTGGCCGCTATTCAAGCGAGGGCGTAGCTTTGCTCGGGAATAAAAGTCAGTGCGCTTTCGCTGACTTGTAAAATAATAGATCCCAGTAGGTACCCCTCATGATGCGCGTTTCATCGCCTTGCGTTTTGCCGCCCGCTTTTTCCCATCTCGACTCCAAGCCGACCAATCGAACGTAAACCGACGCTGTCGTTCCTGCCTTGCGTTTGCCTTAGATCTGGAGTTGCCCCATGCACGCCAACAATAACAATCCCGCTGCGCCTGATATCCACAACCTGACCAACCGCCAACGAATCCGCGCCATTCTCGGTGCCTGCTCCGGCAACCTGGTGGAGTGGTACGACTTCTTCATCTACGCCTATACCTCGATCTACTTCGCGGCCCTGTTCTTCCCCCAGGGCGACCAGACCACGCAGTTGCTGGCGACTGCCGGGATCTTCGCCGTGGGCTTCTTCATGCGCCCCTTGGGCGGGTGGATCTTCGGTTACCTGGCCGACACCCGTGGTCGCAAGTTTTCCATGATCATCTCTGTGTTCCTGATGTGTGGCGGCTCGCTGATGATCGCCGTGCTGCCCACTTATGAGTCCGTAGGCATGGCAGCTCCTGTGCTGCTGCTGATAGCCCGCCTGATGCAGGGGCTCTCGGTCGGTGCTGAATATGGCACCGGAGCCACCTACATCAGCGAGATTTCCCGCAAGGGCAAGCGCTGCTTCTTTGGCTCGTTCCAGTATTTCACCATCATCGCCGGCCAGCTGCTCGCGCTGCTCACGGTGGTGGTGCTGCAGAACGTGCTGCCGATCGAGGAGCTCAAGGCCTGGGGCTGGCGTATTCCGTTCTTCATCGGTGCGGTGAGCGCACTGGTGGTGGTATATCTGCGCCGTTCAATGCTTGAGACCGCCCATGCTCAGGGCGCGAAACACAAGGAAGCCGGCTCGATCAAAGCGCTGATGAAGCACAAGAAGGCTCTGTTGCTGACCATCGCCATTACGGCCGGTTGCTCGCTCCATTTCTACACCTTCTCCACCTATATGCAGAAATACCTGGTGGTGTCGGCCGGCTTCGATCCCTCGACGGTCAGCTTCATCATGACCGCCGCGCTGGTGGTGTTCATGTGTCTGCAGCCGGTGTTCGGGATGATGGCCGATCGTATCGGCTCGCGTAACAGCATGATTGCCTTCGGCCTGCTGTCGAGCGTGTTGATCGTGCCATTGCTCACGGGCCTGAAGAGCGTCAGCAACCCGTACGAGGCCTTTGCGCTGGTGATGCTAGGGCTGCTGATTGCAGCGTTCTATACGCCAGTGACCGGCGTGCTCAAGGCTGACCTGTACCCCGCCACCGTTCGCGCGCTGGGAGTAGGCTTACCTTACGCACTGGGCAATGCGTTGTGTGGCGGCACGGCCGAGTACGTGGCACTGTCATTGCGCGGCGCGGGGGTGGAGTCGTACTTCTACTATTACGTGGCGGCCATGAGCGCCATTACGCTGCTGGCTGCCGTACTCATGCCCGACCTGCGCAAACATGGTTACCTCGACGGCACCGGGGCGGTGGAGGAGAACACCGGCTTGCGCGGCGGCGCTGCGTACTCCAACGCGAGGGGCTGAATCCTGGCTCGGGCAGCCGCCGGGTATCTTTACCACTATGCTGCCCGGTCCTGTAGTGTCTCGATGCAGTGTCTGGAGACAGTACGGGCCCGTACTGGAGCGCTCGTGACGAACGTCTTCCATCGACCCGGAGCAGATACTGAGTCGGTAATCGGCCGTCAGGTGGCTAACTACCAGATTCACCGCACTGCCCTGAGCCTTCGCCATAACGTGGTCCGGCTGATGCCCAGCTGCCGCGCCGCTTCGTCGAGATTGCCCTGGCAGTTGTCCAGGGTTTCCTGCACATGGCGCAACTGAGCGGCCTTGCCGATGCTGTGCAGGTCCGACTCCCGGGAGGGCCTGGCACGGCTGGTTGGCGTAACCCCTTCGCACAGCTCGGGCAGCACCCGCGCCAAGTACTGTTCGTCTACGCCATGCTCCCCCAGCAGCTCGCGGGCCGAGAGCATCGCCCGCTCGATTACGTTCTCCAGCTCACGCACATTGCCCGGCCACCCATGGCGTGTCAGGTAAGGCAACAGGGCGCCTGGCACGTCCGCCGCGCCCGGTGGCTGGCCTTGGACCAGCAGGCGCTGGCTGATGCCCCGGCAGATCAGGGCAATATCCTCGGGGCGCTCGCGCAAAGGGGTGGTCTGCAGGCGCAGGATATTGAGTCGGTAATACAGGTCGGTACGGAAGTCGCCATCGACTATCGCGCTTCGCAGGTCTTGATGGGTAGCGGCGATGATGCGCACATCGATCGCGATCGGCTCGGTGCCGCCCAGGCGCAGTACTTCGCGCTCCTGCAGCACACGCAGCAGGCGCGTTTGCAGCGGCACGGGCATGTCGCCGATCTCGTCGAGAAACAGTGTGCCCCGGTGCGCCACTTCGAACAGGCCAGGCTTGCCGCCCTTGCGTGAGCCGCTGAAGGCGCCTTCCTCGTAGCCGAACAGTTCGCTTTCCAGCAGCGTCTCCGGGAACGCCGCGCAGTTAATGGCGACGAAGGGGCCTTGTCGGCGCGGGCTCTCGTTGTGGATGCCCTGGGCCAGCAACTCTTTGCCGGTGCCGCTTTCACCGGTGATCAGGATGGTTGACTGGCTGGCGGCAAAACGCCTGGCCAGCTGCAGCATTTCGCGGTTGGCCCGGCTGTTGCCGTCGAGCTGCTCAAGGCGGTACCGGGCGGTAAAGGCGCCGGGCCGGCGGGTGGAACGGATGCGCTGGTCCGCCCGCTGCACGGCGGTGGTGTCCTGGCAGGTCAGGACCAGGCCGGTGCGCTGGCCGTTCTCGAGGATCGGCAGCAGGTTGCTGACCACTGCATGTGAGCCGAGCCGGATCACCCGGTTTTCTTCGCCGCCCTCTGCAAACGCCTGCTGCAGGTCCAGTTCCGGGCACAGCTGCTGCAGCGGACGGCCCAGCGCCGCGCTGAGCGGCAAATCCAGCAGCTGAGCCAGGGCCGGATTGAGCGACTGCACCACGCCCTGGTTGTCGACCGCCGCCACGCCGGTGGGGATGTGTTGCAGCACGGCGTTCAAGTGCCGGCGCTTGGCGATCTCGATCCGTTGGCTATCAAGGATGCCCACGGCCTCCTCGAGCGCCTTGCGCACAGTGTCCTCGCTCAGTGACAGCACGCCGTGCAGGCCGGCCTGTTCCGCCAGCTCCACCACCGTCGATGAGCCGATGATGCTGCGACACCCCATCCGTGCGGCCTGTTCGACTTCCTGGCGCGCT
>NZ_JABMCW010000147.1:0-13400 GCF_013179705.1 Pseudomonas sp. CM25
GTCGTTCATCACATGAACACGCGCCGCGCTATGGACTACGACATCACACTCGGCCAGCGCTCCATCCCAGTCGTTATCCTGCTCGAACGACTGGAACAGTACGCTGCGCACCATTGGCGACTGCACCACATCCGCCTGCCTCACAGCAGCAACCACGGGAGTTCCGTCGGCGACCAGCCTGTGCATGATCGCGCTCCCGACGAAGCCGCTGGCTCCAGTAAGAAATACCTTGTGCTTCATCGTCCTGACCTTCTCAAGGTGGCGTTGCCAAAAAGGCGCTCCAGACGCGCCAGCAGCGCAGGCCGGGCAAATTCCTGCTCGTAGTATTGTCGCCCCGCTGCCCCCATCTGCTGGCGCTGCGCGCAAGGCAGCTGGGCGAGCTTACGGGTGATGTTGGCCAACTCGGCGCCATTCCCCGATTCGCAGGCAAAACCAGCCCCGGACGCTTCAATGACTCGGGCAGCCTCACCGTTGATCATACCGAGTACCGGCCGGCCGGATGCCAGGTAAGCCTGAACCTTGCCAGGAATGGTCTTCTCGAACACGTCATTGGTGCGCAACGACACCAGCAAGGCATCAGCCTGCGCAAACAATGGCGGCATTGCTTCCAGTGGGTGACGCCCGAGCAGCAGCACATTGTCCAACCCCCGACTGCGCACCTGCTCCTCAAGCCAGCTACTCATCCGGCCATCACCGACGATCACCCAGCGCACCGCTACTTGGCCACGCAGGGCCTGTGCGGCGTCAAGAATGGCCGGAAAATCCTGCGCCTCCCCCAGGTTACCGGCAAACACCACGGTGAACGTCGCAGCATCGGCCTCAACCAGCTTTGACGGTTCCAGTGTCTGAGCCGAAAAATCATCTTCGGCCCAGCTTGGGAAATACACCAGGCGGTCCGACTCGATGGCTTTGGTGCAATAACGGCGCACGTTGTCGAAAAAGCCGTTGGACTGCAGCAAAAGGTAATCAGTACGGTTGTAGATCCACGACACTGCGAGACCCACCAGCCCCAGGACCTTAGGGTTGTGAATGATATTCACCGCGCGCAGTGTTTCCGGCCACAAATCAAGCACCCAGATAAACAATGGCGCGCGCTTCAGTCGGCGCAGCACCACTGCAGGTATCGCGGCAAGAATCGGCGAAACTGCATAAACAAATATCGCGTCAAACTGCTTGCCTCTGAGCTTCCACGAACCCAAAAGAGCCGCCGACAGCACGAAAGAAAGGTAGTTGAGCACCAACTGGATACTGCGCCTGCCGCGAGGTACCAACGGCACCCTGACGACCTCGGCGCCTTCGTAGTTGCAAAACTGCTCGGGCTGATCCTTGAATCGCTTATAGACCTTGCCTTCGGGATAATTGGGCCAGGCCGTGAGCACCGTGACTTCGTGGCCTTTTTCGGTGAAGTCACGAACCATGTCGTTGATCCGCATGTTTTCCGGCCAGAAATACTGACTGACCACCAACACTTTCAGCTTCTTGCCCGCTATTTCTTCCACAGGCTCAGTACCGTTTCCAAACCGTACGGTTCACGTAATCGGTGTAGCTGTGGACGATACGCACCACCTTGTCGGATACATTGGGCATGCTGTAGTCGGCAACCAGGCGCAAGTTGCGTTGCTCGCCGCGCAACTGGCTTTCAAGAATGCTCAGCCCCTGCAGCACGCGCTCGGCCTCCAGCCCGACCATCATCGCCGCCGCCTCTTCCATGCCTTCAGGGCGCTCGTGGGCCTCACGGATATTCAAGGCCGGGAAGTTGAGGATCGAGGCTTCCTCGTTGATGGTGCCGCTATCGGACAGCACCGCCTTGGAGGAGAGCTGCAGCTTGTTGTAATCCTTGAAGCCCAAGGGCTTGAGCAAACGGACATTGGCGTGGAATGTAACCCCCATTGCGTCGACACGCTTCTGCGTACGGGGGTGGGTCGACACAATGACCGGCAAATCGAATTGTTCGGCAATGGTATTGAGTGTGCCAACCAACGAAAGGAAGTTTTTGTCAGAGTCGATATTTTCCTCACGGTGGGCGCTCACCACAAAGAACTTGCCGGCTTCAAGGCCAAGCCGCTCAAGCACATCGGACGCTTCGATGCCGTCGCGGTAGTGGTTGAGTACTTCGAACATCGGGCTGCCCGTCTTGATCACCCGGTCGGCTGGCAGGCCTTCGCGCAACAGGTAGTCACGGGCGATGGTGCTGTAGGTCAGGTTGATGTCGGCAGTGTGGTCGACGATACGGCGGTTGATCTCCTCGGGCACGCGCATGTCAAAGCAGCGGTTGCCTGCTTCCATGTGGAAGGTGGGGATCTTGCGGCGCTTGGCAGAAATCACGGCCATGCAACTATTGGTATCACCCAGCACCAACAACGCCTCGGGGTTCACTTCGGCCAGTACCCGGTCAACTGCAATAATCACATTGCCGATGGTTTCGGCCCCGGAAGCGCCTGCGGCGTTCAGGAAATGATCCGGCTTGCGGATACCCAGGTCCTGGAAAAAGATCTCGTTCAGTTCGTAGTCATAATTCTGCCCGGTGTGTACCAGGATGTGTTCGCAGTGCTCATCAAGCGCGCTCAGGACCCTGGACAAGCGAATGATTTCCGGGCGTGTTCCAACAACGGTGACGATTTTGAGCTTTTTCATACTGTCCTCATTCCTGAGCCAGCCGTTTTATGGGCAGACCGGCAGCGCATAAGTGTCCGGGTGTTCACGATCGAAGATTTCATTGGCCCAGAGCATCACGATCATCTCGTCTTCACCGATATTGGTGATGTCATGGGTCCAGCCTGGCACCGTTTCGACGATGGTCGGTGACTCGCCACAGGTCTCCAGTTCATAGAACTCGCCTGTCACCACCTGACGGAAACGGAAGTTGGCCTTGCCTTTGATGACCAGGAATTTTTCGGTTTTCGAATGATGGTAATGACCACCACGGGTGATGCCCGGGTGCGCCGTAAAATAGGAAAACTGCCCGGCTTCGGGCGTTTTCAGCATCTCCACGAAAACACCGCGCGGGTCGCCATACTTGGGCACCTCGTAGGTGAACGCGGCCGGAGGCAAATAGCTCAGGTAAGTCGAGTACAGAGCCCTGACCAGACCCACGCCGACGTTTTCGGTCACCAACGTATCCCGGCTGGCACGGAAGCGGCGTATTTGCGCGGCCAGCTCACCTACGCTGGTACTGTAGATCGGCTCTACCTCTACCAGGCCACTGTCAGGTGCTTCCCCATCCATGATGGCGAGAAACTTGCTGACCACGTCGTCAACATAGACCAGGTTCAATGCCGCAGATTCGTCATGAATGTGAATGGGCAGGTCGTGGGCAATGTTGTTGCAAAACGTTGCAACGGCCGAGTTATAGTTCGGCCTTGCCCATTTACCAAACACATTGGGCAGGCGGAATATATAGACCGGGCTGGCGTTCTGCTGGTGCAGCGCCGTCAATGCCTGCTCAGCCGCGAGCTTGCTGAGCCCATACGGATTGTCCCGCTCTGCCTGGGTGGAGGACGAGTACAACACAGGTATCTTGCGCCCAGACGCTCTTATCGCATCGCACAGCTGCTGGGTCAGCTCGCTGTTACCACTGTCGAACTCCGCAGGGTCCTGGGGGCGATTCACGCCGGCCAGATGGAAGATGCAATCCACTTCGGCGACCTTGAGCTTCAGGGCAGCCAGGTCATCGCCGCGAACAAACAGGTTCACTTCGATGTCCTTGCGCTCTTCGAGATGAACCAGCAGGTTGCGCGCAATAAAGCCGTTGCCCCCGGTAACCAGAACCTTCATCGCTCACTCCTCCGGTGTAGCGTGTTCGCCACGCTGGATAGCCTGGATGAACTCGAGCTTCAGCAGCAGTGCCTGCATGCCTGTAACGTCGAGGCGCTCGGTGTTGTGAGAGTTGTAATCTTCGGTACGGGAAATTTTTTCCTCACCTTGCTCGACGTACTTGCTGTAGTTCAGGTCGCGCAGGTCCGGTGGCACCCGGAAGTAGTCGCCCATGTCATCGGCACACGCCATCTCCTCCCGGCTAAGCAGCGCCTCGTAGAGCTTTTCACCGTGCCGTGTACCGATTACCTGGACCGGGTGCTCGGGCGTGCCAAGCAGCGCGGTCAACGCCTTGGCCAGGGTTTCCACAGTCGCGGCAGGTGCTTTTTGCACGAACAGGTCACCGTTGTTGCCGTGCTGGAACGCATATAGCACCAGGTCCACGGCGTCTGCCAGGGTCATCATGAAACGGGTCATGTTCGGGTCGGTGATTGACAATGGTTTGCCTGCCCGAATCTGTTCGATGAACAGCGGAATCACCGACCCGCGCGATGCCATGACATTGCCGTAGCGTGTGCCGCAAATGACCGTGTTGGTCTGGTCGAGGTTGCGCGACTTGGCCACCATGACTTTTTCCATCATAGCCTTGGAAATACCCATCGCATTGATTGGGTATACCGCTTTGTCAGTGCTGAGGCAGACCACGCGTTGCACCTGGTTCTGAATCGCCGCTTCCAGAACGTTCTCAGTGCCGATGACATTGGTCTTCACGGCCTCCATCGGGTGGAATTCGCAAGAGGGGACTTGCTTCAACGCGGCCGCGTGGAAGATGTAGTCGACCCCTCGCGTAGCATTCAACACGCCCTGATAGTCCCGGACATCGCCGATGTAGAACTTCAGCTTGGCGCTGCCGTAGCGCTTGCGCATGTCGTCCTGCTTCTTCTCATCGCGGCTGAAAATGCGGATTTCGGCAATGTCGCTTTCGAGAAAACGCTTGAGTACAGCGTTGCCAAAAGATCCGGTGCCGCCAGTGATGAGGAGTGTCTTACCTTTGAACATATGATCTGACCCTTGCGACGCGCGGTGGAGGTTAGCGGGCTCGGAGAGCGGAATAAATGATGTCATCTTTCTGCTGGGCAGTCGGGTAGCTGATCAGCACAGCGCGATAGGGCCCCTTGAAAACGAAGAAACTGCCAGCTGCCACGCCGACCACACCGCACGCCTTGACCACGTTGGCCATATCTTCGAGCGAGCCTCCCCCACCCAGAATGGTGATAGGGATATGCACCGCAGCGCGCAGCTTGCTGGCCAACTCCAAGTCGTAGCCCTTCATCTTTCCGTCATTCTCGATGGAGTTGAGCACGATCTCACCTACACCAAGCTTCTCCAGTTCTTGTGCAACTTCAACCACGTTGCGCTTGGTATTACGCGTGCCGTTGTGCGTCCAGACTTCCTGATGCTTGCTCAACAAGCGCGACTTGTGGTCCAGCACGACCACGACGCTCTGGCTGCCGATTTCCTCGGCAATCTGGGTCACCAGTCCTGGATTCTCCAGCGCGGCTGAACTGATGGCCACCTTCTCGACGCCCAGCTGGATGATCTTCTTGGCTTGCTCTGCGGTGCGAATGCCCCCGCCGTAGCACAGTGGCATGCGGCACTCGGCTGCCAGCTTGGCGATCTGGGTATAGTTGGGCTCTACACCATGAGCAGTGGCATCGATATCGATCACGATCAGTTCATCGGCTTCCTTTTCGTTGAAGATCTTCACCGCATTGATGGGATCTCCGACGTACTTCGGGTCCTTGAACTTGACCGTCTTCACCAGCCCCCCGTCTTGGATGAGCAGGCATGGGATAATCCGTGGTCTTAACATTTGTCAGTTCCCGCTCACAGTTCGGCGAAGTTTTTCAGCAGGCCGACACCGAAGTGGTGGCTCTTCTCAGGGTGGAATTGAACGCCGTAGACGTTCCCGGCCTGAACGGCGCAGCTGAACTCCAGCCCGTAGGAGGACATTCCGGCGCGGTGCTGGTGCTGCTCGCAATCAAAGAAGAACGAGTGCAGGAAATAGAAGCGCGCCTCTTCTTCGAAACCCTTGAACAAGGGGTTGTCGTCGAGCGCAGTTACGTCGTTCCAACCCATGTGAGGCAACGGCAGGTCGGTGAGGTTTGGCACCGACTTGAACGACCGCACGCACCCCGGCACCCAGCCCAGGCCGGGCAGGCGCCCTTCCTCGCTGCTGTTGGCGAGAATCTGCATGCCCACGCAAATGCCAAGTACAGGAACCTTGTGCTGCTGCACCAGCTCCTCAAGGGCAGGACGCATGCCCGACGCGTCAAGCCGTTCGATCGCGTGGTCGAAGGCGCCGACGCCGGGCAGGATCAGCTTGGTTGCGCCGTCCAGTTGCGCTGCGGTTTGCGCGACCGCAACCGGAATATGCAAGCGTCGATAGACGTTGACGAAAGCCTGGATGTTGCCCAAGCCGTAATCAATGATGGTAATCATCTGAACAGCCTTCTTTCCAATCCGATGGCGCTGAGCACTCTAGCCCCAATGCCGATCAAGAAACGTTTGTTTTTGTAGTCACGGAAGGTCTTGTTCTGACCTTCGAAAATGCCCTGAAGCTCAGGCACAGTCAAGTCCAGCTTGTGCGCGACGTACTCGAACTCGGATTTCAGGAAGTTTTCGTCCATCTCAGGCTTGGCAATGCGCTCAAGGGCTGCCTCGCGGGTCAGCTGGCCTGTCATGATCAGGCTGGAAAAATGCGCGCGGCGCTTTTCGTAGCCGAACTTGCGTGGCATCCAGTAATCTTCATAAAACCGCGTGAAGCGCGACTCATGATGTTTATGCTTGAATCGCTTCCAGCCGAACAGACGCTCCAACGTGGCCTCGGCATCGGCTTTGACGTAAGGCACCAGATTGAGTGGTTTTACGATCTGCATACCGAGGATGCGCTGGTAATAAATCTTGTAGGTCATGATATCAACCAACGGGAAGCTCTTCAGTGCCCGCTTGCCGAATTGACCGTGAATATCGCCGAACAGTGTCTTGTCGATACCGGGGTAGCCGCCCCACTCTTCCGGCTCGCGGCAGCACTCCGTGGAGTAGTTCGCCCCGGTCAGGACATATTTGATCTTGTGCTGGCGTGCGAACTTGTACAGCGAGGAGAAGAAGGCGGCATCCTGCGGCAGATCCTGGTCGGAAATCTGCGAACGCAGGAACGCGACTTGCAGGTCCTTCATCTCTTCCCAGTTGATTACGTCGGTATAGAGGTCCAGACCGAGGCCATCAACCAGGCGTTCAATGTTGCCCACCGCCTGGTCAGTGTTCCAGCCTGCGTCCACGTGGAACAGCAATGGTCTCAGGCCCATTACAGTCTTTGCGATGTAGGCGGCATAGGAGCTGTCCAGGCCGCCGCTCAAGCCGATGATGCAGTCGAAATCCTTGCCTTTGCCGTGTTCTTTAATCTTTTCTGCAAGCGCCATCAATTCGGACTGGCCGCGCGCGCCGGTATCCCAATTGGGCTTGATCTCGCGCGCAAAGTTCGCGCAATACTCGCAGACACCTTGCTCATCGAACGAAATGTTCGGATCCGAGGTGTCCATGATGCATGAATTGCAAATTCTGTAACCTGCATTATTGGCGTTCATTATTGCTCTCTTGCCAAGACTTGGCGGATGACATCTGTATACTGGTGTGCCTGTGCACGGCGCGACAGGCCTTGAGCGAAATCAGATACAACGTTCGCCTTGCGCTGATAGAAATCTGCAGCACTAAAGGCTTCGAAGAAGATATCCGATGTCACGCCAATCACGTTGTTTTCGTCTGCACGGCGGAGGAACGAACCAGCCAGCGTGTCCACCGAAATATCACCCAGGACCGGTCGCCCAGCGCCAATATACTCGAAGAGTTTGGTCGTCAGGATGCCTTGCGCACTGAGTGTCTGAGTGGATGAAGTTTCGGCAAATATCAGATAGTCCGACTCGACAATCAGCCGAAGCGAATCCTGGTAGGGCACCGCAGCATGGAAGGAGAACGCCGAGTCAATAGAGGGGTACTGCTTGACCAAGGCATCCTTTATCAAGTCCGCACCACCATAATACTCAATCTGGAAGCGCTCGAATAGCTGGGGTTGACTCGCCTTCAACCGAACCAAAGCACGCATTACATTATGAGGAACGCGCCCGGGGGAGACGATACCCATGTAACGCAGCACGACTTTCTCGGGCAAAGGCGGATTGGCCCGCAACCTTGCTGCATCCAGGACTTCATGATCGTAGCCGTTCATGATGGTAGCAACGTTGGGTGACATGGTCCGGTAGTACGAACTCATCGGTTCCGAAATGGTTACCAGATGACTGGCGTTCCCCACCAACCATCTGTCGATCTTTAGCTCCAGCCATTTGGCGAAGCGACCACCCGGCATCTCATGACACTCGCTGAAGTGATCTCTGTAGTCAAGTATGCACGGCACGTTGAAGCGTTTTTTGCATATGACTGCCGCCAGCAGCAGAGGCCAGGGTGGAGAAGAACCTATCACCACATCCGCTCTGTTCAGTACCGCTTTGACTTGAGCGTTCATCATCGGGCTGAGGAACGAGATCGCAAATGGCAAGCGTGGATCAGGGACCTGGCCCAGCACGTTGAGGACAACGTCCTTGATCCGGCGCTTGAGCGAGGGCTTTTCGGTATACATGGGCTCGAACGCTCCAGAGTTCTCCTGCGAGGCGCTCACGCGCCCTAACTGATCGAGCTCGAGCACCCGGACGCCTTCAGGATAAACCTCGGTAAAGCCACCGTCAGAGGCAGTTTTTCGGGTGGTGATCACAGTCACATCATGACCATCGGCTGCCAGGTATTTGGAGATGGCCTCAACCCGCTTTGCACCAGAACTGTTCACCGGCGGGAAATAATGCACTATAAAAACGATATTCATTTCACCTGCATCCTTAACGCACCCGACAGAACGTGATTATCGGAAATTTTTTTTTCATTGCTGCCCCCTAAACCAATCCTGATTAACAAAGCATGGAGCAGCATATAGGCAAATCCATTGCTGATCAGCATACCTATCAGCGAAGCTGAATACAGGGTAAAAGCGAAAATCGGCCACAGTGACTTGAATGCAATGTCCTGAGACAACCGAAACCACCTGAACACCTGCCCAACCAGCAAACTAAAGATTATGACACCCAGCCACCCAAAGTTCACATACGCATCTGTAATGTAAACCGCATTCGCATTGGCAATCTCATTCCAGCTTCCGAATTGGTGCTGAAAAACGTAGCGTTCGATATTCACACGCTCGGCACCGGTCAGCAGGGAAATCAGCGTACTCGTCGAACCCAGCAAATAATCGTTTTTCAAGACCTCGGCCTGCACCAGCAGGGTATCGGTCGCCGTAAAAAGAGGCACTGCAAGCGCACGCCAGAGGAAGTAATCCCCGGCGCCAGAAGGGAGATACTTCGATGAAAAATACTCAGCAAGCGGAGCACCTGACGCATTTAGCTCCCCCGCCTCCCCTCCGCCCAGCGAAAGAAAAACTGCAGCGACCAGTATCGTGATCGCCAGCCCCAGACAGACCACCAGAGCTTTGAAAGACAGCCTGCCAGCCAAGGCAAAACACACCATGACGGGTAGGAAAACATTCAAAAAGAGCGATTTCTGAAGGAAGCTGATACAAAATGCGAACGCGACTATCAAGAACAGATACCGCAGGGGTGATTTTTTAAGAAACATCAGCACCAGGCTATACGGAATCAGCACCGTTGTAAAAATAGTGCTGAGGTACAGCAAAATGGTTTCAAACCCGCTCCGCCCCTTGAAAAAATCTCCTCTCTGCTGGCTTAGTTCATCAGCGCTTGCACCTTGAAGCGCACTGATCAACGGTATCGAGGGTGCGGTGTAGTAGGTATAGAAAGCAAAGATAAAAAAGAAGCTCCACACACAAAAATTGAACAGCCGACTGGGGACGATTACCCTGACAGCACCGACGCCGAACTGGCCATCTAGGACAGGCAATTTGTATCCCGCGACAAGCGCAATCAACGCCACCAGCGTCAGCACCGATAATTTCAGGAAATAGTCGCTCGCGCCGGCAAAAAAATAAAGCAAGGCAGGCATGAGGCCGTAGGTAACGCCTACCACAACCACAAATAGGTAAAACCCAAATCGTGGGGAAAACAGCTTGGCGCCGAGACTACTTTGCACTTTATCCACCCCTGCCTATAGTTGAATGGCTTGATGCTCAAGCCAAGCCTTTCAACACTTTGATGATGTTGCCGGCCGCATCGCCGTTGCCGTAAAGATTCTGTTCAAAAGCACTGGCAGTGGTCGCGCGCACGGCGTTAGCAATTTTGTCCGTCGACGCCCCTACCAAGGTATTCACGCCCCTTTGCACAAGTTCAACCCATTCGGTTTCGTCGCGCAGCGTAACGCAGTGCTTGCCATGAAAATACGCTTCTTTCTGCACGCCACCCGAGTCCGTCGCAATCAACTTGCAATTGGACTCGAGCCAGTTCATTTCAAGATAGCCAACAGGCTCAACGATGATGATGTTGTCCGCGACCTCAACACCCAGCGACTTGATTTTATTCCTGGTTCTCGGATGCAAGGGCAGAATGATGGTTTGTTGGGAACCCTCAAGCCCTTGGAGAATAGACCGCAACCTAGCTTCGGAATCGGTGTTCTCGGCCCGGTGAATGGTGCAGAGCACATATTCACCGGCATTGATATTCAACGCATCGAACCATGCGGGCTTTACCGCCTTGGATTTATAGAATTCCGTAGCGTCACACATGACATCGCCAACGATTTCAATTTTTTCCTCGGCAACCCCTTCCTTGAGCAGGTTGGCTTTCGCCACGTCCGTCGGAGCAAACAGGACGGTCGACACGTGATCAGTCAGTAAACGGTTGATTTCCTCAGGCATGGCGCGGTTATAGGAACGCAGGCCGGCTTCTACGTGTGCGATTGGGATATGCAGCTTGACCGCAGCAATTGCACCCGCCAGCGTACTGTCCGTGTCGCCATAGACAAGCACCCAATCTGGCTTCTCCTTGAGCATCAACGCTTCCAGCTGCTCAATCATCCGTCCAGTATTCTGCCCGTGGGTACCACCGCCCAGTCCCAGACTGTACGTAGGCTTGGGAATACTCAATTCATCAAAGAACACATCCGACATGTTGCTGTCATAGTGCTGCCCCGTGTGTACCAGGACCTCTTTCACCGGAAAGTCAGCGCTAGCCAGGGCCCTGGACAGTACCGCTGCCTTGATGAACTGTGGCCTGGCACCAACAACAGTAAAAACTTTCATGCAAATACCCTCAAGATTCAAGCCAGCCGACGCTTTAGTATCCGCAGCGTCACAACGACATTAATAACGTACATCACAAACATCAGCACACTAAAACTCAGCAGAGCTTCGACAAAACTGAAGCCTGAGAGCGCAACCATCAAGAATCCAAGATTGGGCACGCACAACCTGAAAAAGTCCCATAGCAACTGCACATCTTGCCGTTCGATGACGTTCAGCGTCTGACTCAATGGTGACACCACAAACTGGCCAAAGAATAACGGGACAAGCACCACCATGAGGACGGCAGCTTCAGACCAGGTAGAACCAAATATGAACTCCACAGAATAGAACAGGCATACCCCCGCGCCCGATACGATTGGCAATCCTAGCAGAGCCAAGTTTCGCAGCGCTTTTCTGTAAAAGACGATGACCTGATCTGGAGAGGTTTCGACAACCCGAGGGATTTCCGCAAGGTAGACATTCGCAATAGCCGTACCGAGAAAGGCCATGGGCACCCCCATGGCACGCTGGGCGAGGGCGAACAAACCCGCTTCATGCATGCCAAATGCATAGATGATAACGAAAGGCGAGACATTCAGTGCCGCCGCATTCAACAGCGCAGCTGGCGCCGCCATCACCGGAAACCGTTTATATTTTTTCGCCAGTGCCACTAGCCGCAGTCTACTCGGGCTGCTGCGCCCGCGGAACGCCTTGATGACGATTCTCGCTCCTGCGGCGCCCTGGCTAATCACATACCCGAGGATGAGTGCGCCGCTGCCAAGCGCAGCGAGTCCCGCTGATACTTGCAGCACAGATTGAACGACACTCCGCTGAATGTTGGCTGCAGTCAGCCCGGAAAAGTCCTTGTTGCGGATTGCCAGGTAACTGGCAATTTGAAATGCCCCGGCAAACAACAGTCCCGGCGGAATAAACCAGCAATAACCCGGCAGCTCAACGAACGGTGTTAGCCAAGCAACGACGATCAGAAGAGTCGCCGCCAAGCCAAGTCCCCCCAAGACACAAAATGAGAGCACGGCCACTTCAAACGCCTGCTTCGCCGATTTGGCCTGGGGAATGGCCAGCTCATATTTCAGGGAGGCAAGCGCTATGAGAATCGTGAGCACCGACGTGAACGCGACAAGAACCCCGAAGCTTTCCGGGCTAAACAGCCTGGTCAGCAACGGGGTAACGGCAACGATCAGTCCCTGCGAGACCAGAGCGCCTCCCGCCACCAATAATACCGAGCGAACAAACCCCGTATTCAACCTGGAATAGAACCGGGCGCTCATCACTTTAGTGCTGCAGCCACAAGTTCAACATCATCATCGGTCAGGTAAGGGTGCATCGGCAGGCTCAACACCTGCTCTGCAACCTCATCACCCACGACAAGACTGACCTCGCTGTCCATTACTGCGGGCTGCTTGTTCAGAGGGATAGGATAGTGAACAACGCTCGGGACCCCGGCGCGCCGCAGTTTCTCCTGGACCTCCGCCCGATCATTCACGCGGATCGTGTACTGCGCGTAAACACTGGTAGCGTGCGCTTCCACATGAGGAATGCTCAGGATGTCAGCACCCTGCAACCGAGAAGCATAGCGTTGTGCGACATTTTGGCGAAGCGCTACTTCATCCGCAAAAATATCGAGTTTCTGCAAGAGTATTGCAGCCTGCAGGGTATCCAGTCGGCTGTTCATACCGATACGAATATGGTGGTAACGCCTGTCCTGACCATGTCGGGCAATTTGCCGTAACACAATAGCCAGGTCATCATCACTGGTAAACATGGCGCCACCGTCGCCGTAGCAACCCAATGGTTTACTCGGAAAAAAACTGGTACACGCAACTTTGCTCAAGTTACCCGAGCGTTTGCCCTTGTAGCTTGCACCGAAACTTTGGGCAGCGTCTTCAATTACCGGTATACCGTACTTATCCGCGATTGCGTTGATAGCATCGAAGTCAGCACATTGGCCGTACAAGGACACAGGGATGATTGCCTTGGTCTTTTTAGTGATACTGCTTTCTAGCAAGCGCGGGTCAAGATTATATGTTTTTTTATCAATATCCACATAGACAGCTTTAGCTCCGAGCACCGCAGCAGCTTCAGCGGTAGCAATGTAGCTAAAGCCTGGAGTAATGACTTCATCACCCGCCTTGACACCCACGGCCATCAGGGCAATCTGCAGGGCATCAGTGCCATTCGCGCAGGTGATGCAATGCTTGGCGCCTACAAACGACGCCAGCTTTGCCTCGAGCTCGGCCACTTCGGGGCCTAGTATATATTGGCCATGGCTCATGACGCGCTGGATGGCAGCATCCAGCGAGTCTTTGATACGCGCCTGTTGTTTTTTCAGGTC
>NZ_JABMCW010000148.1:0-13264 GCF_013179705.1 Pseudomonas sp. CM25
TGCACCGTGGCGGCCATGACCTGACCGGCTACGAGGATGGCACCGAAAACCCGGTGGACGAAGACGCCGTGCAGGCAGCCATTGCGGCAGACGGCTCCAGTTTTGCAGCCTTTCAGCTGTGGAAGCATGACCTGGAATACTTCAAGTCGCTGCCGCAGGCGGACCAGGACAACATCATCGGCCGTCGCCTGAGCGACAACGAGGAGCTGGACGACGCGCCCGAATCAGCCCACGTCAAGCGGACCGCCCAGGAAAGCTTCGAACCTGAGGCGTTCATGGTGCGTCGCTCGGTGGCCTGGGCCGACCAACGCGGTGCTGGCCTGGCCTTCGTCGCCCTGGGCCACAGCTTCGACGCGTTCGAAGTGCAATTGCGGCGCATGAGCGGACTGGAAGACGGGATCATTGACGGCCTCTACCGCTTCAGCCGGCCATTGACCGGCGGCTATTACTGGTGCCCGCCGATCGCTGAGGCGGGTGCCGACCTGAGCCAGCTGCTGCAGGGCTGATCACTAAACATCCAGACACAGAAACACCTGCCAACGCAGGCCAGAGCGGCTAGCATTGAAAGTTTCCGGTTCATGACGGGGGCTTTCCCATGTACGCACGTCGTGATGTCCTACGCGCAGGTGCCGCCTTGGGTTTGCTTGCCGCGAGCCCTTGGTTGCACGCCGCTGCCCCGACCGGGCTGCTGACGCGCAAAGTCCCTTCCACCGGCGAGGCGCTGCCGGTGATTGGTGCCGGCACCTCCGGCAGTTTCGAAGTGGAAGCCGGCTCGGCTCAGTACCAGCAGCTGAAAACTGTCCTCAAGGCCTTTTTCGAGGGCGGCGGGCGGGTCATCGACACTTCACCTAACTACGGCGGCGCCGACCGTATTCTTGGCCAATTGCTGGAGGAGGGCGGCTGGCACCGGCAATGCTTCATTGCCACCAAGATCGCCGCCAACAGCCGCGCCGATGCGCAAGCGCAATGGGCTGGTAGCCTCGAAAGCCTGCGTACCGACAAGGTCGACCTGCTGCAGATCCACAACCTGCGCGACTGGCAGCGGCAACTGCCCTATGCCCAGGAACTGAAGCAGCAGGGCAAGACCCGCTACGTAGGCATCACCCATTACCTGAACAGTGGGCAGGACGAGGTCGCCAGCATCGTCCGCAGCCAGCCGCTGGACTTCATTCAAATCAACTACTCGGTCAACGCGCCCGAAGCCGCCCGCGAGTTGCTGCCGCTGTGCCAGGACAAGGGTATTGCGGTGCTGATCAACAGGGCCTTTGACGATGGCCGCCTGTTCGCCAAGGTAAAGGACCAGGCCTTGCCCGCCTGGGCTGCAGACGCGGGTATCGGCAGCTGGGCGCAGCTGTTTCTCAAGTTCGCCATCAGCCACCCGGCGGTGACCACGGTCATTCCTGCCACCAGCCGCCCCGACCGCCAGCTCGACCAGCTGAAGGCCGGCCATGAGCCGATGCTTACCCAGGCGCAGCAACAGGCGCTGATCAAGCTGTTTGCCTGACGCCATGCAGGCCTGGCGGCGGCGCCTGGACCAAGGGCTGAACATCCAGCCTGGCGAGGGGCCGGCGGTCGTCGCCGGCCTGCTGCTGTTCTACCTGCTGTTCACCGGCTATTTCATGCTGCGCCCGGTGCGCGAAACCATGGGTGTCGCCGGTGGCGTCGACAACCTGCAATGGCTGTTCACCGGCACCTTCATCGCCACCCTGGCGTGCCTGCCGCTGTTCGGGTGGCTGGCGTCCAGGGCGCAGCGCCGGCATATCCTGCCGTGGACTTACGGCTTCTTCGCCAGCAACCTTGTGCTGTTTGCCGTGCTGTTTGCCCGCGCGCCCGACGATGTGTGGGTCGCTCGGGCCTTCTATATCTGGTTGTCGGTGTTCAACCTGCTGACCATTTCGCTGGCCTGGAGCGTGCTCGCCGACCTGTTCTCCACTGTGCAAGGCAAGCGCCTGTTCGGCTTGCTGGCGGCCGGGGCCAGCCTTGGCGGGCTCAGTGGCCCGATCCTGGGCACGCTGCTGGTGGCGCCACTGGGGCATGCCGGGCTGCTGCTACTGGCGGCCGCCTTTTTGCTCGGCAGCATCGGCGCGACCCTGTACCTGCAGCGCTGGCGTGCCCGCCAGCCATTGCCAACGCAAGCCGGCCACCCGGACGCGCGGCCGCTGGGCGGCAACCCGTTTGCCGGTGCTACCGCCGTGCTGCGCTCGCCGTATCTGCTGGGCATCGCGTTGTTCGTGGTGTTGCTGGCCAGTGTCAGCACCTTCCTGTATTTCGAGCAGGCGCGCATCGTCAGCGAAACCTTCACTGACCGCACTCGACAGACGCAGGTGTTCGGCCTGATCGACAGCGTGGTCCAGGCCCTGGCCATCATCACCCAGGTATTTCTTACCGGCCGCCTGGCGCGGCGCCTGGGGGTTGGCATATTGCTGGTGGCGGTACCGCTGGTAATGGCGGCTGGCTTCTTGTGGCTGGCACTGGCACCCGTGTTCGGCGCATTCGTGGTGGTGATGGTGGTACGGCGCGCCGGTGAGTACGCGCTGGTGCGCCCAGGCCGCGAAATGCTCTTCACCGTGCTGCCCGCCGAGGACAAATACAAGGCCAAGAACTTCATCGACACTGTGGTCTACCGCGGCGGCGATGCCTTGAGCGGTTGGCTGAAGCGGGCGCTGGACGTGATGGCCGAACACCCGCAGCTGGCGATGCTGATCGGCACACTGATTGCGTTGTGCTGGGCGGCTACCGGGAGTTGGCTAGGGCGCCGACAGGCTTGCCTGGAACGCCCGCTGCGCGACTGACAAGCGCACCAAATATGGCGCCGCCGCTTATTTAACGCCGCCGGTCCGAACGCTTCGCAATAAACCGAATCCCTTCATATGCCGGAACTCCGAACAGGTGTACGGCGAAAAAGCCGTGCATTCCGAAGTCATATGAGGTTTGAGACCATGGCCAACAAAGAGAATAGCCGCACCGGCAATCAACAAGGCAGCCAGGGTGGTAGCAAGAACCCAGGCAATTTCGCCAATGACCGCGAGAAAGCTTCCGAAGCAGGGCGCAAAGGCGGCCAGCATTCCGGTGGCGGCCAAAGCAGCGATACCAGCCGCAAGGGCGGCCGTTCGTAAGTGAGGCTACGCAGTGCCAGGGCAACCTGGCACTGCGATTTTATTAAGCAGGAGCTCCTTATGCGACTGACTCCCCTGATCGCCCTGATGGGCGCCCTGACTTTGGTCGGCGGCTGCTTCGACCGCGACAACGACCACCCGGGCAAGGATTCCGATCCCAGCAAGCCTTCTCTGCAGATGCAGCAACCCACTGATAAACCCGCTCCCCAACCTGCGCCAGACCCTGAGCCGATGCCAGGCCAGAAAACCAGCCCATAACACGCGCATGAGGAACACGCCATGACGGTCACGACCTGCAAGACCGCCGTGAAGGGTAAGGCCTTGGCGACCGTGCCCAGCCTTCACGCTCGTTACCACGAACTGCTCGAAGGCCGCGACACGACCAGCGCCGCGTGGTTGAACGAACAGCTGGCGCACGCTCGGCGCCTGCCGGACGACCTGCCCGCTGATCCCGCCCAGTTGCAAGCCTGGAGTGCCCAGCATGCCGCTCAGGTGGCCGAAGCCTATGCGGCGTATCTGCAGCAGCGTCGACAAGGCGCGCCACGGCGCTATTTTGCCAACCGTGCCCAGGCCTTGTGGTTTCTCCAGCAAGTGGCGCCCACCAAGGCAGTAGACGGTGCATGGCTACATAGCACCTTGCGCCACTGGGGTGATCCGCGCTTCCACGGCCTGATCCGTACCTACCTGGAAGAACTGGGCAGCGGCGACCCGCGCTGTAACCACGTGCTGATCTATCAGCGGCTGATGAGCCGCATCGGCTGCCCGGGCCAAGCCGAACTTGAGGACGAACGCTACCTGCAGGGTGCTATACAGCTCGCGCTCGGGCAGCACGGCGACGCATTCCTTGCCGAGATGATCGGCTACAACCTCGGCTACGAGCAACCGCCGTTGCACCTGCTGATTACCACTTACGAGCTGGCCGAGCTGGGCATCGATGGGCAGTACTTCCAGCTGCATGTCACTATCGATAACGCTGCCAGCGGTCATGCCCACCTGTCCACCCAGGCAGTGCGCCAACTGTGCCCCGCCCACGATCAGCATGCCTTCTATGAGCGCGTCAGGCTCGGTTATCGCCTCAATGATCTGGGTGTCGATACGCCAAGCCTGATCAGCCGCTTCGACCTGGAGGCCGAGCTGCTGCGGGCGCTTGAGCACAAGCGCAATTTCGGCCAGTTCATGCATTCGGACCACTGCCGCCTGCAGCAGCGTACCGTCAACCAGTGGCTGGCCGAGCCGGGCGCCATGCCAGCGTTTCTGCAGGCGCTGCAGGCCCAGGGCTGGATCCGCCGCGGCGAACAGCCGGCCCAGAGCCGTTGGTGGACGTTGATCGAAGGGCCGTCGGCACCCATGTACGGCGTATTCAACGCTTACGAGAAACAGCTGTGGCACGACTGGATCGCGGCGGGCTGGCAAACCCGCGTCAGGCGCGTCATGCCGGGCAGCTGGGATGTTCCTGTGCAGCCGGAGGACGCACCTCTCGGCAGGTCGCAGGATGAAAATATCGATGCATTGATTGAGAAAATGGCCGGCAATCGCCATGCCGCACCGGAGGGTCTGATCGCGACCCGCGCGTATCTGCGCGCCACCGGCCTGATTCAGGAGCAACCCTGCTGATGATGCTCGACCCACAACATCTGGAAACCGACCGGGCATTACTGCAGCTAGGCAAGCGCCTACGTGCCGACGGCTACCGTTTCACCTGTGTCACGCCCGCTACCCACGCCCGCGTCAACAGCCGCCAGGGGGCTGAACAGGCCCGCACCTTGCGCGACGTGTTCGGCTGGAGCCGCCCGTTCTCGCCAGCCTTGCTGTCTGCTGATGAACTGGGCCAACTGCAGCGCGGCCATCTTGTCACCGAACACGGGCAACTGCTGCACAGTACCGTGCGCTGGTCGACCCTCGATGACCTGCTACTGGTGCACTCGGCATACCCCACCGACGCCAGCGATGCAGTGTTTTTCGGCCCGGACAGCTACCGCTTCGCCCAGGTCATCCATGACCACCTGCAACGCACCCCGCAGCGGGTCGAGCATGCGGTCGACATCGGCTGCGGCAGCGGCGTCGGTGCACTGCTGATTGCCCGGGCCGCGCAGCATGCTCAGGTCAGCGCTGTCGACATCAACCCGCTGGCGCTGCGCTACACCGCCATCAATGCAGCACTGGCCGGTGTCAGCAATGTTTCGGTCGAGCCCAGTGACCTGCTTGACGGCATTACCGGCACGTTCGATCTGATCGTGGCCAACCCACCCTATATGCTTGACCTGAGCGAGCGCACCTATCGGCATGGCGGTGGATCACTGGGCGCAGCGCTTTCGCTGCGCATCGTCGAGCAAGCCCGCGAACGGCTGAGCCCGGGCGGATCGCTGCTGCTGTACACCGGGGTCGCGATGGTCGAAGGGCGGGATGCCCTGTTGGAAGCGGTCCGCCTGCGGCTGGCAGGGCCTGAATGGTCGTGGGTATACCGGGAAATCGACCCGGATGTTTTCGGCGAGCAACTGGATGAGCGTGGCTACGAGCACGTGGAACGCATTGCGGCCGTGGCGCTTACCGTCACCCGTAACGGGTAATCCGACTATGGCCAGGTCGTGCACCTTCGGCATCGAAGAAGAGTACCTGTTGATCGACCTGGCCACTGGTCGGGTGCCGGTGACCCCGGCGCTGGGCGTGACCAAGCGTTGCCGCGATGCGCTAGGCAAGCATTTTGCCCAGGAGATGTTCCGCAGCCAGATCGAGGTGGCTTCCCCGGTGTTCGGCAACCTTGACCAGGCGCGGGAATTCTTCGCCCAGGGCCGCCAGCGCCTGGCCGCAGCCGTGGCCCAGGAAGGCATGGGCCTGTATGGCGCCGCGAGCCATCCGTTCGCCCAGTGGCACAGGCAGAAACCCGCCGCATCGGCGCATTATCGGCAATTGTTCGATGACTACCAGCACGTGGCGCGGCGCAGCTTGCTCAACGGCCTGCATGTGCATGTGGGCGTGCCGGCAGAATGCGACCGGATGCAGTTGATCAATCGGCTGGTACCCTGGCTGCCGCTGCTGCTGGTGTTGAGCACATCGTCACCGCTATGGACCGGCCAGCACACGGGCTACATGAGCTACCGCAGGGTGATTTGCGCTGAATGGCCGCACATGGGCTTGCCTGAGCCATTGCCCGACTGGCCCGCCTACGAAAGTTACCGGGCGTTGCTGCAGCGCACCGGTGTGCTGGCCGAGGACGGGGATTTCTGGTGGGCGATCCGCCCCTCGCGACGCTATCCGACCGTAGAACTGCGCATCTGTGATGCCTGCCCCGACCTGGAGGATGCGCTGTGCATCGCCGGGCTGTTTCGGCACCTGGTGGAGCACAACCTCGATCCTGGGCTCGACCGCGCGCCCCCGGCACGGGAGCTGCGCTGGGTAGCGCAGGAGAACTACTGGCGCGCCATGCGCCATGGTCGCCACGGCTCATTCATCGGCCAGCAGCAACAACAGGCGGTGTCTTCCCGGGGCTGGCTCGCCCAGTTGCACGAGGCTTTCCCGGTCGATACGGCAGATGCCGAGCGCTCCCTGCTGCATGCGCGCCGCCTGCTGGACGCTGGCACCAGCGCAGACCGGCAGCTGGCCTGTTTCGAACGTGCACGCGCAAACGGCGCCACAGCGCATCAGGCGCTGCGCAGGGTGGTTGAGCAGGTGGTGGAAGAGGGCGGTAAACAGCGCCCCCATGATACCGCGGCACTTGCAATCGCAGAGGGTTGAACGACAATGGCGGCGCCTTTGCCAGCCACCCGGACGTTCTGCACCATGATCCTTGCCCAGCAATTCCCTGATATTTCGTTGGCCGATACGCTTTTTGTCTTCGCCCTGGAGGCCGAAGCGGGCAGTGTGTTCGCGGGGATGAACACCGTGTTCACCGGCATCGGCAAGGTCAATGCCGCCATCGCCCTGACCAAGGCCATCGCTACGCGCCGGCCCAGGCTCATCATCAACCTCGGTTCCGCCGGCAGCCTGCGCCACGGCAAGGGCGAGGTGGTGTGTTGCACCCGATTCGTCCAGCGCGACATGGACGTGACGCCGTTGGGTTTCGCCCGCTACGAGACGCCGTTATCGGATATCCCCGTGCTGTTGGAGCATGGCGTGACAGTGCCGGGCTTGCCGCTGGAAACGTGCGGCAGCGGAGACAGTTTCGAGATCAACCATGGTGACGCGCCTTATGATGTGGTCGACATGGAGGCCTATGTGCTGGCGTTGATCGCACGTAGCGAAGGCATTCCGCTGGTCTGCCTGAAGTACATCTCCGATGACGCCGGCAGTGATGCGGCGGGCGATTGGGCGGTGCAGGTGCACCTGGCTGCCGAGGCCTTCAAACGGGTGCTGTTCAGCCAGGGCTGACCGCCGGTCGGTGTTTGCGCGGGCCGAAAAAACCATCGATGCCGGGACTACCTCGAAATGGAAGAACTGCCTTCGCGCTACACAGTCGCGAAGGCTTCTACCTGTTTTCCGCAGAGGACCCGCACCATGCCCAGCAAGCCCCAGGACCAGTTCAGCATGCAAAACCCGCTGACCCAGTATCCACACCCGCCATTCCCGGCCCAAGGCCAGGCTGCACCTGGCCTGGATGCCAACATGCAACCCAAACCCGATCACGGCGAGCACACCTATAAAGGCTTCGGTCGCCTCGCGGGGCGCAAGGCGCTGATCACCGGTGCCGACTCGGGCATCGGCCGGGCCGTGGCCATCGCATTTGCCCGCGAAGGGGCGGACATTGCCCTCAACTACCTGCCGATAGAACAGCCCGACGCCCGCGAAGTGATCAAGTTGATCGAAGCAGAGGGCCGCAAGGCGGTCGCCATTGCCGGCGACCTGAAGGACGAGCACTTCTGCAAGCAGCTGGTCGACCAGGCCCATGAGCAGCTGGGCGGCCTGGACATTCTGGTGAACGTCGCTGGCAAGCAGGAAGCCCGCAAGGACATCACCCAGATCAGCCACGAGCAGTTCGACCACACCCTGAAAACCAATGTCTATGCGCTGTTCTGGCTGTGCCAGGCCGCCATCCCGCTGATGCCCGCCGGGGCAACCATCATCAACACGGCCTCCATCCAGTCCTACCAGCCCTCGGCCACATTGCTCGACTATGCCACCACCAAGGCCGCGATCGTTGCCTTCACCAAGGCGCTGGCCAAGCAAGTGATCGAGCGCGGCATCCGTGTCAATGCCGTGGCACCCGGGCCGATCTGGACCGTGCTGCAGCCCAGCGGCGGCCAGCCAGCCGAGAAGATCCCGGACTTCGGCGGGCATACCCCGATGAAGCGCCCGGGCCAGCCAGCCGAATGCGCATCGGTGTATGTGCTGCTGGCCAGCCAGGAGTCCAGTTACATCACCGGTGAAATTTTCGGCGTGACCGGCGGCAACCCGCTGCCATAGGGCGCCAAGGTTAAACCTTCGCGGTCCCCAGCAGTCACTTGTGATATCGGCAGGCAATCGAGGAGCAGGTCCATGGCTAGGGCAATCTGGAAAGGCGCGATCAGTTTTGGCCTGGTACATATCCCGGTAGCGCTCAATACCGCAGTGCGCACCGAGCGCGTCGACTTTGACTGGCTCGACAAGCGCAGCATGGACCCGGTTGGCTACAAGCGGATAAACAAGGTCACCGGCAAGGACATCGACAAGGAAAACGTCGTCAAAGGGGTGGAGTACGAGAAGGGCCGCTATGTGGTGATCAGCGAGGAAGAAATCCGCAAGGCGCGGCCCGAGGCCACCCAGACCATCGATATCTTTTCCTTTGTCGATGCCGGTGATATCCCGCTGCAGCATTTTGATACGCCGTACTACCTGAGCCCGGACCGGCGTGGCGGCAAGGTGTACGCGTTGCTGCGCGAAACCTTGGCCAGCACCGGCAAGGTGGCCCTGGCCACGGTGGTGCTGCATACCCGCCAGCATCTGGCGTTGCTACGGCCGCTGGACGAGGCCCTGGTGATGATCACCCTGCGCTGGCCGGAAGAAGTGCGCGGGCTGGAAACCCTGGAGCTCGACAGCAGCGTCACCGATGTGAAGGTGGACAAGCGCGAACTGGACATGGCCAAGCGACTGGTCGAGGACATGTCCGGTGTCTGGAGCCCCGACGAGTATCATGATGCCTTCCGCCAGACCATTCTCGATCTGGTGGAAGAGAAGGCCAGCAAGGGCAAGATCGAGACGGTGGAGAAGGGCGAAGCTGCCGGTGCCGAGAAAAGCGCGGACATCATCGACCTTACCGAACTGCTCAAGCGCAGCCTGGGTGGCAAGGTCAGCGCAC
Source organism: Pseudomonas sp. CM25 (assembly GCF_013179705.1). Classification (NCBI taxonomy): domain Bacteria; kingdom Pseudomonadati; phylum Pseudomonadota; class Gammaproteobacteria; order Pseudomonadales; family Pseudomonadaceae; genus Pseudomonas; species Pseudomonas sp. CM25. The sequence continues at coordinate 9,385 of NZ_JABMCW010000148.1, forward strand.
CGAGCAAGAAGAAGCCTGCTGCCGAGAAGAAGCCTGCCAAGCGTACGCGCAAGGCGTCATGACCCCTCGACCGGTGCAAAGCCCTCCAGGTTCGCCAGGTAATCACCAAAGCCCTCGCGCGCGCGGCTGTCGCGGCGGCTACTGGTGGCCACGCTGTGCCGGGCGGTCCAGCTGATCAGCACGCCCAGCGCCTCCAGGTCCCGGACCAGGTGCACATCCTCATGCGCCGGCAATGGCCGGAACCCGCCAATGCGCTGATAGGCCTGCGCGCTTACCCCAAGGTTCGCCCCATGGATATGCCGATGGCCCTCACGGGCTTCGTAGCGGCTCAGGTACAGCTGGCGCAACGCCGCCTTCTGCCACGGCTGCCAGCGCTGCACGTGCACGGTGCCGCACACCACATCCGTGCCGCAGTCCAGCTGGGACACCAGCCAGTGCGGCGGCACCTGGCTATCGGCATCGGTGCAGGCCAGCCAGCTGGCGCCGCGCTCGATCATCCAGGCCGCGCCGGCCCGCCGGGCTTTACCGACGTTACCCGCGTCAAGAGCCAGGGTGTGCACCGCATGGCGCCTGGCCACGGCCGCACTGCCATCGCTGCAGCGGTCCAGTACCACCAGTATTTCAACCTGATGCCCGGCCTGTTCAGCCTGGCGTGCCGCCGCCAGCACAGACTTGAGGCAGCGGCCAAGGCGGCGGGCTTCGTTATGCGCAGGGATAACCACGGCAATCATGGGCAGGTCTCGTCGAGGTCGACCACGCTGGGCTGGCTGGACCAGTACTCCAGCAGGAAGTCCGCCTCCTCATGGCGAAATACCGGGTACAGCGGCAGGTGCTTGGCCAGCATCCGGTGCACTTCGCGGCCGTCCTGCGGGCAACCCGCAATCGGGTGAGTCCAGTGGCATGCCAGCAGGCCGCCGTCGTAGGTCAGGCTGGCCGCCGACTGCTCGATAACCTGCAGCCAGTCGGTGGGGTCAAGGTAGTAGCCGATTTCGCTCAGCACGATCAGGTCAAACCGCCCACCCGGCCAGTCGCCGGGCAGCCGTGCCGCGTCCACCGAGGCGTGCCGGACGTCGGCCAGGCGCTCGCGGGTCAGGCCCACCGCAGTGGGGTCGATGTCCTGGCACAGCAGATCGGCGCAGCGGTCGGCGAGCAGGGCACTGAGCTCGCCATTGGCGCAGGCGGGTTCGAATACGCGCTGGTAGCACTGGCGCGGCAGGCTGGCCATGACCAGTTCACGCTTGCGCTTTTCGTACCAGCGGGTGCGGAACGCCCACGGGTCTTCGTTGCTGGCATACAGGTCAGCGAAATACTGCGCATCAAGGCTCATGACAACTCCGTTTAAAGAAACACCAGTTCAAAAGGTTGCAACAGGCAGTCACGCAGGTTCGTCGGCAGCACCGGCGGGTTAGTGCCATCCGGCTCCAGCTGGCTGGCGTGGGCGGCCAGGGCCTTGCGCTTGCGCGCCAGGCGGGTTTCATCCAGCTGCAGCCGGTGCGCACGGGGCCACGGCAGGCGCGGGTCGTCAGGCTGCGCCCAGTGCCACGCCCACACCGGCACCTCCGCCAGTTGCACCTGACGGGCGTGCGCGGCGTGCGCGGCAGCGCGGCCGACGGCCTCGTGGTCACAATGTCCATCCCCGCGCCAGGTTGCCATCAGCAAGTCATCGGGCCGCAGCAGCTGGGTCAGGTGGCTGACCAGAAACGCCTCTTCGCGAGGCAGATGGCCGTCCTTGAGGTTGAGTCGGCGCCAGTCCACCCGGCCCAGGTCAAGGTCCAGCTGCTGCAGGGCCAGGCGGCTTTCCTGCGGACGCTGCCGACGCAGGCGATGCTCGCTCCACTGGTTTGATCCGGGATGGCTGCCTTCACCGTCCGTGGCGGAGATCAGCAGCAAGTCGCCTTCGCGCCCCTGGAAATCGGCCAGCAAGCCGCCCGCCATGAGTATCTCGTCATCCGGATGTGGCGCGATCAGCACCAGGCGGCGCCCCGGCGGGCACAGCTGGCGCGCATCGAGCCAGGTGGCGCGGGCCAGGAGTGCCGCTTGCTGCCAGGCTGCCCACGGCGTGCCGCTGCTGGCTTGTATCAGGTTCTCGCTCATAGCTGCCACGCCCCGGCCGGCACTTGTGCCAGCTGCTGCCCCAGGACCGCCAGGTCACGCTCGGCGTGGCTCTGGCGCAGGAATACCGGCAGGTCGGCAATCAAGCGAGCAAAGTGGCTGCTACGGCAGAACGGGGTCGCGCCCAACGCCCGGCCGACATGGCTGATCACTTGCTCCACCGCCTGTTCGACCTGCGCACGGGTGCGCCGCACTTCGAAACTGGCGTCTGCCCCGGGCTGGCGGTCAATCCAGCCAGCGCATTCGCGCAGCGCCGCGCGGGCGCCGAACAGCGCGGCGTCCACAGCACCCAGGTGCGCATCGGCATGCACATCGGGCCGTGGGTTGCGGCAATGCTCGCGCAGGTAGTCCGCCAGGGCTTCTGCCGCACCGTACCAGCAGGCGGCAATGCCCGCGCCGCCGTGCCAGAAGCCGGGGCGCGACAGGTACTGGCCGGGTTTGCCGATGAGCGTGCCAGGGGTGTTGTTGAATTCGACTTCGACGCTGGCCGTGGTCGCCATGCCCACGGCTTGCCAGTGTTCGATGTTCAACTCCTGGCTGGGTTGCGACAGCTCGATCGCGACCAGCTGCGGTTGCTCCGCTTCGTCCCAGGCGGTGATCAAGGCCCTGTCGATCTGCAAGGCGCCGGAACACCATGCCTTGCGGCCGACCAGACGCACCTGGTCACCCTGCCGCGCGCTGATATGGGCACGTGCACCAGGCGGCTCGGCAGCCCATACACCCCAGATACCGTCTGCAGCATGATGAGCGGCAGCACATTCGGCGAGTATGGCCAGGGCGTCGGTGTGGCCTTCGTACAGCTTGGCCAGGGCCAGGTCGCAGCCGGCCACCCTGGCCAAGGTCTGCCAGCGGCGAAGTGTGTTGCCCTGACCCGGCAACGGCAGCAGGTCCAGGTGATCGGCTTGCAAGGCCTGGATAAGCTGGGGCAGTTGCGTGTCCAGGTTCAAAGGCTGCTGCCGTTCACCGAAGGTGCGCAACAGCCGGTCGAGGTTGGTCAGGTTGAAGTCCTGAACGATGCTCATCAGCGCGTCTCCCGGGTCATGTCCATTGGCTGTAACGCCATCATTCGAGGCCCATCTGCTTGCGCATGCGGGCGGTGACCGACTGCCGCACTTTACCCATGTCAGCCCATGGGTCTTCCACCTCCGCCAGGCGCTCGCGCAGGTTGGCGATGTTCCACTGGTTGGCGCCCTTGAGCTGTGTCAGCTCTTCGCGCCATATGGGTACCGAAACCGGCAAGCCCTCGCGAGCCCGAAGCGAGTAGGCGCAGGCAGTGGTGGCACCTTTGCCATTGCGCAGGTAGTCGATGAAGATACGGCCCACGCGGTTTTTGGGGCCGGATACGGCACTCAAGCGGTCCGGGAACAGCTTGGCCAGGTAATTGACAATGGCATGGCTGAAGTCCTTCACTTCGTCCCAGCCGGCCTTGCGGGTCAACGGCACCACCAGGTGGATACCTTTGCCGCCGCTGGTTTTCAGAAACACCTTCAGGCCCAGCTCATCAAGCAGGGTCAGGGTCAGCTGAGTGGCCTCGAGCATGGCTTTCCAGGGCAGCGCGGGGTCCGGGTCGAGGTCCAGGACGAAGCGGTCTGGCTTGTCGAAGTCTTTGTCAGTGCCATTCCAGGTGTGCAATTCGAGCATGTTCATCTGCACGGCGCCGAGCAGCGTGTCCGGGCGATTGATGACCATCGCCGCCTGACCCGCCTCGGCTTTTTCGTAGCTGAGCACATGCGCGATGTGCAGCTGGCCTGCGTTTTTCTGGAAGAAC
>NZ_JABMCW010000149.1:0-13211 GCF_013179705.1 Pseudomonas sp. CM25
GCATCGTTGTTCACGGCCTGGCGGGTCTTGTAGGTGTCATAGACGATTTGCGCACAGCTGAGCACGACGCCGACCGCCAGCGCCGACAGCAGCACGACCCTGAGCAACTTGACCGACAAGCTGTTCCGCAATTCCAGCTTCAATGGGGTTTCCTTAATCCATGCGCATGGCATCATTTTGCCATCAATGATGACGATACACTACCGGCCGACCATGAGCAGTGTATCGGTTGCCTGACCCCGCAACTTGAGTGCGCTGTAGCAATCTTCCAGAGGGTTGATGTTAGCGTGCTATGCGGGCTGAGCAAGCAAAAGTGTGCCGGCCCTGCCCCGCGGTGCAGGCATAAAAAAACCCGGCACATGGCCGGGTTTTTTCAGGGCTGAATGACTCAGGCCTTGAAGGTCTTGCCTTCGAACTGTTCAGCAACGAAGGCCCAGTTGACCAGGTTCCAGAACGCCTCGACATACTTCGGACGCATGTTGCGGTAGTCGATGTAGTAGGCGTGTTCCCAGACGTCGCAGGTCAGCAGCGGGGTGTCGCCGCTGGTCAGCGGGCAGCCGGCGCCGATGGTGCTGGCCAGGGCCAGGGAACCGTCAGCTTTCTTCACCAGCCAGCCCCAGCCGGAACCGAAGGTGCCAACCGAAGTCTTGGTGAACTCTTCCTTGAACTTGTCGAAGGAACCGAAAGCGGCGTTGATGGCGTCAGCCAGGGCACCGGTTGGTTGGCCACCGGCGTTGGGTGCCAGGCAGTTCCAGTAGAAGGAGTGGTTCCAGACTTGAGCGGCGTTGTTGAAGATGCCGCCCGAAGAGCTCTTGACGATCTCTTCCAGGGACTTGCCTTCGAATTCGGTGCCTGGGACCAGGTTGTTCAGGTTCACGACATAGGTGTTGTGGTGTTTGTCGTGGTGATACTCCAGGGTTTCCTTGGAGATGTGCGGCTGCAGGGCATCGTGGGCGTACGGCAGCGGCGGCAATTCAAAAGCCATGGTGGATCTCCTGATTCAGGTCTGTTTGCGGTTTGCGCAAGGCCGATCACGGGCGGCCCGATAAGCGTCGGCGAGTTTTTACTCTTTGCGACGCAAGGGCTGGATCATAGCACCGGGCCCGGCGCATAACCACGCAACAAAGATAGGGAATAGAGGTTCCAGAGCGCTTGGCGGGGGGCGACAGGTGGTGGGGGGGCATGACGGGCACCGACGAAGCCAACTCAGCTGAAAACCAGCTGCGCCGCCACCGCAAACATCATCACCGCCACCATCAGATCAAGCATGCGCCAGGTCGCCGGCCGCGCCAGCCAAGGTGCCAGCCATGCCGCGCCAATCGCCAGGGTCGAGAACCACAGCAGCGAAGCACTCGCCGCTCCGGCCACATAGGCCCCAGGCTCGGTCTGCTGTGCCCCCAGCGAACCGATCAGCAACACCGTGTCCAGATACACGTGCGGGTTCAGCAGGGTCACCGCCAAGGCACTCAGCAGCACCGCGCGCCGCGAACGCGTGCCCTGGCCTTGCTGATGTTGCAGGCTCTGTCTGGAGCAGGCACTGCGCAGCGCCTTGGCGCCGTACCAGATCAGAAACACCGCGCCACCCCAGCGGGCCACCGCCAGCAAGGTCGGGTTGTGTGCCAGCACCGTGGCCAGGCCGAACACGCCGGCGGCCACCAGGATGGCGTCACAGACAATGCACAGTGCCGCCACCGGCAGGTGATGCTCGCGGCGCAGGCTCTGGGCCAGGACGAAGGCATTCTGCGCGCCGATGGCCATGATCAGGCCGAAGGCCACCAGCATGCCGTTGAGATAGCTTTGCCACATGGCGAGTACTCCGTAAAAGATGCTGGCAATTTTGTGGGTTTGTGGCCTATAAGAAAAACAAATAAAGCTGATCTGGCATTAGGAAATGTGATGTTCGATTACAAACTGTTGGCCGCCCTTGCGGCGGTGATCGAGCAGGCTGGTTTCGAGCGCGCGGCGCAGGTGCTGGGCCTGTCGCAATCGGCCATCTCGCAGCGCATCAAGCTGCTTGAAGCGCGGGTCGGCCAGCCGGTGCTGATCCGCGCCACGCCGCCCAGCCCGACCGAAGTCGGCCGGCAGTTGCTCAACCATGTGCAACAGGTACGCCTGCTTGAGCGTGACCTGCAGCGCCAGGTACCGGCGCTGGACGAAGAGGGCATGCCGGAGCGCCTGCGCATCGCCCTCAATGCCGACAGCCTGGCCACCTGGTGGGCCGGCGCCGTGGGCAACTTTTGCGCGCAGCAGAACGTGTTGACCGACCTGGTGGTAGAGGACCAGGACGTGGGCCTCAAACGCATGCGCGCAGGCGAAGTGGCGGCCTGCCTGTGTGGCAGCGAGCGCCCGGTAGCAGGCGCACGCAGCCTGCCGCTGGGCGCCATGCGCTATCGGGCGCTGGTCAGCCCCGGGTTCATGGCGCGGCATTTTCCCCACGGTTTCGTGGCCAGTCGCCTCGCCCGCACCCCGGCAATCGTGTACGGCCCGGATGATTTCCTGCAACACCGCTACCTGGCATCGCTGGGCATCGAGGACGGCTTCCTGCACCACCTGTGCCCGTCTTCCGAAGGTTTTCTGCGCATGACCGAGGCCGGGCTGGGCTGGGGGCTGGTGCCCGAACTGCAGGCCCGCGAGCAACTGGCCGGCGGGCAACTGGTGGAAATCTGCAGCGATACTCCCATCGATGTGCCGCTGTACTGGCATCATTGGCGCAATGGCGGGCAATTGCTCGCGCAACTGACTGACCACCTGCGGCACACCGCACGACAATGGCTGGTGCCCTTGTAGCCACGGCTGGCGTCTGTTGCATCTGAAATCTGGCGAGACGGAGTCTTACATGCGAATTCTGGTCACCGGCGCGAGTGGCTTCATTGGCGGGCGCTTTGCGCGCTTCGCCCTGGAGCAGGGCCTGGACGTACGGGTCAGTGGCCGCCGCGCCGAAGGGGTCGAACACCTGGTCAAGCGCGGCGCCCAGTTCATCCCCGGCGACCTTGGCGATGCCGAACTGGCCAGGCGCCTGTGCCAGGGCGTCGAGGCCGTGGTGCACTGCGCGGGTGCGGTGGGCAACTGGGGGCGCTACCAGGACTTCTACCAGGGCAATGTGGTGGTCACGGAAAACGTGGTCGAGGGCTGCCTGAAGGAGCACGTGCGGCGCCTGGTGCACTTGTCATCGCCCTCGATCTATTTCAATGGCCGCTCGCGCCTGGACATCCGCGAAGACCAGGTAGCCCGGCGTTTCCATGACCATTACGGGCAAACCAAGCATCTGGCGGAACAGAAGGTGTTTGGCGCCCAGGAGTTCGGCCTCGAAGTGCTGGCGCTGCGCCCGCGCTTCGTCACCGGCGCCGGCGATACCAGCATTTTCCCACGGCTGATGCAGATGCAGCGCAAGGGCCGCGTGGCGATCATCGGCAACGGTCTGAACAAAGTCGATTTCACCAGTGTGCACAACCTCAACGAGGCACTGCTCAGCGCCTTGTTCGCCGACGACCGGGCGCTGGGGCAGGCCTACAACATCAGCAACGGCCAGCCGCTTCCGCTGTGGGACGTGGTCAACTACGTGATGCGCAGGATGCAGCTGCCACAGGTTACCCGTTACCGCTCCTATGGCCTGGCCTACAGCCTGGCTGCGCTGAACGAGGCGGCCTGCATGCTGTGGCCGGGGCGCCCGCAACCGACCCTGTCGCGCTTGGGGATGCAGGTGATGAGCCGTGATTTTACCCTGGACATCAGCCGCGCCCGGCAGTACCTGGACTACCAGCCCAAGGTCAGCCTGTGGACGGCGCTGGACGAATTCTGCGCCTGGTGGAAGCACCAGCCGCCGGGGCAGTGAAGCCGCCGGGCGGACAATGGTCATCAATGCGCCGCGCTGGCGGTTTATACTCGTGCCTCTTTGCGACTACCGCGGTTGAATGTATCCATGCGTAACCATGCTCACGATGACTACGATGACGTGCCTTCCTTGCGGGCGGGCACGGTTGATGATGACGAACTGCTGCCGGCGCACGTGGTGCGTAGCCGTCAGAAAGCGGCCCGCGGCGCCAGTACCGCGCCGCTGTGGGCATTGCTGTGCGCCTCGTTCATTGCCCTGGCGGGCCTGGGCTGGTGGAGCTTCCAGCAGATCTCGCTGATGGAGCAGCAACTGGTGGCAACCCAGGAAAGCTTTGCCCGTATCAGTGAAGAGGCCGCCGGGCGTTTGCAGGCAATCAGCGGCAAGGTCGAGGCCAGCGAGTCGGGCGCCACCACCAGCAGCGAGGCGCTGAAGCGGCAGCTTCGTCAATTGCAGCAGGGTGTGGCCGGGCAGACCGGCGACCTTGGCAAGCGCCTGGAGCAGGTGCTGGCCGACACCCGTGAACAGCAGAAAGCCGTGACCGAGCTGCAAGGCCAGCTACAGGCCCAGTTGAAGCTGGTGAATGGCGAACTGGCCGCGTTGCGCTCTGGGCAGGTTGACGGTGGCAAGCTGGATGCCAAGCTCAAGGGCCTGGACGAGCAGGTTGTCGCACTGAAGGCTGCGCAGGTCGATGGCGGCAAGCTGGACGCGCAGCTCAAGAGCCTGGACAGCGAGGTGGCTGCGTTGAAGAAGCAAGGCAACCCGAGCGCGGCCATCCAGAGCCTGGAGCAGGACATGGTGGTGCTCAAGAGCCAGATCGACAACCGCCCGGCCGCAGCTGCGGCCAGTGGTGCTTCGGTGCAGGAGTTCGATGCCTTCCGCGCGCAGACGACGCGTAACCTGAACACCTTGCAAAGCCAGGTGCAGAACCTGCAGAAGCAGATCAGCGCCCGGCCGTAAGATCATCCGCGTCTCCTTCGCCGGCACGCCCGCTCCCACATGCCTTCTGTGGAAGCGGGCGTGCCGGCGAATGGCCCAGGATCACAAGCGCGGATAATCGATGTAACCCACCGGCCCCTTGGCATAGAAGGTTTCCGGCCGAGCCTCGTTCAGCGGCGCATCCGCCGCCAACCGCGCCGGCAGGTCGGGGTTGGCGAGGAATGGCACGCCAAACGCAACCGCATCGGCTTTGCCGCTGGCCAGGGCGGCATTGGCACTGGCTTTGTCAAAACGCTCGTTGACGATGTAAGGGCCACCGAATGCAGCCCTGATCAGCGGGCCGATGCTGTCATCGGCTTCCCGCTCCCGCGAGCAGATAAAGGCGATGCCGCGTTTGCCCAGCTCCCGGGCCACATAGGTAAAGGTTTCTGCTCGGTCGGCGTCGCCCATGTCGTGGGCATCGGCACGCGGCGCCAGGTGCACGCCTACCCGGTTTGCGCCCCACACCTCGATTGCCGCGTCGGTTACTTCCAGCAGCAGCCGCGCACGGTTTTCCAGCGAGCCACCATAGCGGTCGGTGCGCTGGTTGGTGCTGCTCTGCAAAAACTGGTCGAGCAGGTAGCCGTTGGCGCCGTGGATCTCCACACCGTCAAATCCGGCGGCCTTGGCATTTTCGGCGCCACTGCGGTAAGCCTCGACCACATCGATGATTTCTTCGGTTTCCAGCGCGCGCGGGGTGGGGTAGTCACTGAGCGGGCGCACCAGGCTCACATGGCCCTTGGCCTGAATCGCGCTGGGGGCCACCGGCAGTTCGCCGTTGAGATAGCTGGGGTGTGAGATGCGCCCTACGTGCCACAGTTGCAGAAAAATGCGCCCGCCTGCGCCGTGTACCGCCTTGGTTACGTTGTTCCAGCCTCGGACCTGCTCATCGTTCCAGATGCCGGGGGTATCCGGGTAGCCAACGCCCATGGCGCTGACCGAGGTCGCTTCGCTGAGAATCAGCCCGGCGCTGGCGCGCTGCACGTAGTACTCGGCCATCAGCGCATTGGGGACGCGGCCCTCGTCGGCACGGCAGCGGGTGAGTGGGGCCATGATGATGCGGTTGGGCAGTTGCAGGTCGCCCAGGGTGATCGGATCGAAAAGCGTGGTCATAACGGTTACCTGCTGGTCAAAGCGCTTGGCGCAGTTGTTCGAGGAACGCCTGGAGGGTGGCTTCGTCGCGTCTGAAGAAGTGCCATTGGCCGATCTTCTGGCTGCGGATCAGCCCGGCGCGCTGCAATGTCGCCAGGTGGGCGGAAACAGTCGACTGCGAGAGGCCGCAACGTTGGTCGATCTGCCCTGCACACACACCGTTATCGGTACTGTGGTACTGGTCGGGAAAGTGCGTTGCCGGGTCTTTCAGCCAGCTGAGGATTTCTCGCCTGACCGGGTGGGCCAGCGCTTTTATTATTTCGTCGAGATCGAGAGGCATGGGTTGAGGCTCTATGTAGCGGCATATCGCGATAGGGCGAAATATAAATCGGAAAATGACGATATACAAATATGAAAACGTTCTTGACTGAGTGCCAAACGCTATATCGGGTTATGACGATATACCCCCAGGCGATGCTAGACTGCGCTGATGAACTACCTCGCACACTTGCACCTGGGCGGCCCGGCGCCGCAACAACTGCTTGGCAGCCTGTATGGCGATTTCGTCAAAGGTTCGCTGGAGGGGCGTTTCCCACCTGCGCTGGAGGCGGCGATACGCCTGCACCGGCATATCGACAGTTACACTGATCAACACCCCTTGGTGCTGGCGGCGTTGGCACGTTTCCCACGGGAGCGGCGACGCTTCGCGGGTATTGTCCTGGATGTGTTCTTCGACCATTGCCTGGCGCGGCATTGGCATGACTACGCCGAGCAGCCGCTTGAGCAGTTTACCGATGGGTTCTATCAGGTATTGCTGGCCGAGCCAGAGCTGCCCGGGCGGCTGGCCCGGATCGCGCCGTTCATGGCAGCGGATGACTGGTTGGGCGCATATGGTGATTTTGCCACTCTGGAGCAGGTGTTCAATGGCATCGCCCGGCGGCTGTCGCGGCCGGAGGGGCTGGCAGGGGTGATGGGGGAACTGGAAAAGCTGTATGAGCCGCTGATGCTGGACTTCAGGGAGTTTTATCCGCAGTTGCAGGCGTTTGCGGCGGCGGGGCGTCGGGGACTGCATCAGGGCTGACAGGTGCTTGCCGAAAGATATGCAGCGCCTGTGAGATCGCGCGCCGCGCGGGCGGCGCTGGATCTCACAGGCGCTGCTTATGTTGTGGCACTCAAGCAGCCCGCGCCTGCCGCCGTGGTGCTACCTCAACGTCTTCAACCCCAAACAGCGCCAGGTGAATCGCCTGCTGCGCCTGCACCGCCAGCACCGCGCGTTCCTTGCCCACACTACCGATCGGTTGCAGCATGTGAATGCAAACCTCACCCCGCGGCTGGGCAAACAGGCGCATCAGGTGCGACACCATGTCGTCATCGCCAATGAACGGCGCAATCGTGTCGATCTGGCCATCGCGCAGGTACTGGATAGCCACCGGCTGCACCGCCACCCCACGGTCGATGGCGCCTGCCAGCAGACGCCCATGAAAGGTGCGCAGGCTGCGGCCGTTGGTGGTGGTGCCTTCGGGGAAGATCAGCAACGGCCGGGCCAGGCCCAGTTGCCCGGCGATCTGCTCGCGCAGGCGCTGGCTGTCGCCGCCGCCACGGCGGATGAACAGGCTGCCGGCTTTTTCCGCCAGCCAACCGGCCACTGGCCAGTGGCGCACTTCAGCCTTGGACAGGAACGACAGCGGCAGCAGCATGCCCAGCAACGGTATGTCGGTCCAGGAAACATGGTTGCTGACCCATAGCATCGGCCGTTGCGGCAGCGCGCCCACCACCCGCACATCGAAGGGCAGGGCGGCGACCAGGCGTTTCATGAACAGGCAGCTCCAGCGCTGGCGGCGCTCGATCGGCGCCTTGAAGCCCAGGCGCTCGCCCACGGCGATCACGCTGGCCATCAGCATGCCCAGAAGCAGCACCAGCAGCAGGCGAGTGAGGCGGGCCAGTGCCCGCAACTTCGGCATCAGACCGCTGCCTTGAAGTGGCGGGCGTAGCGTGGGCACAGATCGTCACGCTTGAGCAGGATGAACACGTCGGCTACCTGGAAGTCTTCGTCCCAGCACGGCTCGCCGCAGATCTTCGCGCCCAGGCGCATGTAAGCCTTGAGCAGTGGTGGCATTTCGGCGATGACGTTGCCGGGCAGGGCCAGCTTCGGCAACGGGTTCTTCGGCTCGGCGCGCAAGTGTTCGGTGCACAGGTAGCGCTCACGCAGGCGCTGCATCACAGCGTGGGCCTGCACGCCGCCGTCCTGCATAGGGATGCTGGCGCAGCCCATCAGGTAGCTGTAACGGCCCTCGTTGAGCACTTCGGCCAGTTCGCCCCAGAGCACGGCAATGGTGCCGCCGTTGCGGTAGTCGGGGGCCACGCAGGTACGGCCCAGTTCGAGGATCGGGCCCTGCAGTTGCAACAGACCGTGCAGGCTGAATTCTTCTTCGCTGTAGAAACGGCCCAGGCTGCTGGCGGCCTGATGGTCGAGCAGGCGGGTAGTGGCGACCAGCTTGCCGGTGCTCAGGTCGCGTACGCCAATGTGGCGGCAGTGCACGTCGTAGTCATCCATGTCCAGGCCTTGCTCGGCGCCTCTGAGCCGGGCCTTGAATTCTGCGCTGAACACTTTGTAGCGCAGGGCCTGGGCTTCTTGCAGGGCCGCGGCGCCAACCAGGCGTTCGGCTTGCAGACGGCGTTCAGTGCTGTTGTCGCCAGAGTGAGCGATCCGAGTCATTACGAGTCTCCATAAGCCAGCCATGAAGGGTTGCGGCCGGTCGGCTTTGTTGTGCAAAGTCAGCCTAGGTAGACGCGGTGTCACCCCCGTGAATGTTTGGTGATGCTTGCGTGACACCCCCGAAAGCCTTCACCGAAAGCCCCAGCGAGGAGCTGTCCAATGGCTTGGTTGCAACGACTCAACGACCCGCATCGGCAAACGCTGGCGGGCTCCCTGGGCGAGACCTACGCCGCGCTGCTTGAGCGCCTTGGCCCGGTTGTCCCGTTCGAACTGGCAGTTCTGGGAGGGCGCGCGATGGCCACCCCGGGGCTGGCGTTTCTGCTGGGCTATCAGGCGGCCTTGCGCGTGCTCTGGCCCAGCGCTCCGTCCAGTCTCGGGGCCCTGTGCGCGACCGAGCGGCGCAGTGTGCGGCCGGCAGACATGCGCACGCGCCTGGAGGATTTGCGCCTGACAGGCAGCAAGGACTTCGTCACTGCAGGGCTGGAGGCGCAATGGTTGCTGGTGGCGGCGCGCAGCGAAGCGCCCGGTGCGGCGCCGCAGTTGAACCTGGCAGTGGTGTACCCCGGGGTGCATGGCGTGACCCTGGAGCCACTGCCGACCCTGCCGCTGATGCCAGAGGTTGGCCACGGGCGGGTGCTGCTGGATCATGCCGCCTGCGAGTTGCTGGCCGGTGATGGCTGGGATGCTTATGTGAAGCCGTTCCGCTCGCTGGAGGACCTGTACGTGCTGACCGCATTGACGGCCTGGCTGTATGGCGTAGGGCAGGAATGCGCCTGGCCGCAAGGGTTGCGCCTGCAGTTGCTTGGGCTGCTGGCCGGGTGCGCCGAGGGCAGTCGGCAGTGTGCCGATAGCGTGGCTTGTCATTTGTTGCTGGGCGGGCTGTTTGCGCAGTTTCAGGCGTTGCGCGGGGAAATCGATGCGGCATTGGCGATGGGGCCGGAACACTGGGCACAAATCTGGCAGCGTGACCAAGGGGTAATGGCGCTGGCTGCGGCGGCGCGGGAGAAGCGGCTGAACAAGGCTTGGACTGCTGCGGGATTGTCATGAATGCCTGATAGGTTGTCGTGAACTATTGAATCCTGGGGCCGCTTTGCGGCCCATCGCCGGCAAGCCAGCTCCCACATTGATCGCGCAATGCCCGAGGTATATGCCGTACCTTTGGGAGCTGGCTTGCCGGCGATGGGCTGCACAGCAGCCCCAACGCAGGCGAACGCGATGAAGGCACTTCTGCTGATACTGGCGATGATTACGGGTTGCGCCTGGGCGGAGGCATGGCCTCAGCCTGACTGGCCGATCGATAAGGCTAACCTCAACTGGCAAGCCGTCGACGCCTACGCATTCCCCGCAAACCCCACCTCCGAGCGCAGCGGCATCCGCACCGATGCCCTGCTGATCATCCGCGACGGCCGTATCCTCCACGAGCGCTACGCAGCCCCCACCACCGCCGCCACAGCGCACCTCACCTGGTCGGTCAGCAAGAGCGTACTGGCCACGCTGCTGGGCGTCGCCCAGGGCGAAGGACGCTTCCAGCTGCAAGACCCGGTCGCTCGTTTCTACCCGGCCATGGGCGCCCACCCCGGCGTGCGCATGGCCGACCTGCTGCACTGGGCCAGCGGGCTGGACTGGCAGGAAGACTACGAGTACGCCCCGCTCAAATCCTCGGTGGTGGCCATGCTGTATACCCGTGGCCGCGAGGACATGGCGGCCTACACGGCAGCGCGGGGCACGGCGGCCAGCCCCGGCCAGCGGTTTCTCTATTCCAGTGGCGATACCAATCTGCTGGCTGGCGCACTGCGCGGCATGCTCGATGCCGGGCAGTACGCCGATTACCCCTGGCATGCGCTGTTCACTCCGCTGGGTATCGACAGCGCAGTGTGGGAGCGCGATCGCGCGGGTACCTATGTCGGGTCTTCCTATCTCTACCTGAGCGCCCGCGACCTGGCCCGAATAGGCCTGCTGATGCAGCGCGACGGCCAGTGGCAGGGCCGGCAACTGCTGCCCAAGGCCTGGGTGGCCTTCAACCGCACGCCATTTGCCCTTGCCCAACCGGTACCCGGCGAGGCCAACCCCGGCGGCCACTGGTGGCTCAACCAGCCACTGGGCGGTGCCCAGCGGCCTTGGCCGAATGCGCCCGCAGACACCTATGCCGCCCTCGGTCACTGGGGCCAGGCGCTTTACGTGCTGCCCGCGCAAAAGCTGGTGATCGTGCGCTATGCCGATGACCGCGACGGCAGCTACCGCCACGATGAGCTGCTCAAGCGGGTACTGGCTGCGTTGGCCGGGGAGGGTGCATGAAGCGCATGTTGTTGCTGGTGCTGGCGGGGCTGTTGTACTGGGCCTGGCAGGAGCGCCAGGCCCTGGCAGACTTCCCCGGCATCCTCTCGGCCTACTCGGCCAAGGAATATTGTTCGTGCCGTTTCGTCATGGGCTTCGAGCAGGCGTATTGCCTGGGCTATGTGCAGCAATGGCTGCCGCTGAGTTCGCTGGAGGAAAACAGCCAGCAGCGCCAGGTGACCGCCGAGGGCCTGGGCCGGCGCAACCAGGCTGCCTGGCAAAGCCAGCGCGAGGGCTGCCGCTTGCTGCCGTGAAGGCGGGCGGGTAAGGTTGGCGGCTTGGTTTCACGAGATCTGTCATGTTCAAGTTGCCCCGTCTGCTACCCGCCCTGTTGCTGGCTTTTTGCCTGCCCGCCCACGCCAATTGGCACCTCGATGGCGAATCGTCTCGCCTGTCATTCATCACCGGCAAGAACGGCGACACTGCTGAAGTGCATCGCTTTCTGGTGCTGCATGGCAAGGTCGACCGCAAGGGCGTGGCGGGGCTGAGCATCGAGATGGACTCGGTCAGCAGCGGCATTCCGTTGCGTGACGAACGCATGCGTGACGGCCTGTTCGAGGTCGAGCGCTTTGCCGAGGCCAAGGTGCAGGCGCAACTGGATCTGCAGCCGATCAACGACCTGGCCAACGGTGCGCAGATCGAGCTGCGCCTGCCACTCACTGTCACCCTGCACGGCCAGTCGCACAGCTACAACGCGCTGTTGCTGGCCACTCGGCTGGACGAACGCCGTTTCCAGGTCGTCACCCTGGAGCCTGTGGTGCTGCGTGCCGAGGACTTCGGCCTGCTGCCAGGGCTGGAAAGCCTGCGCAAGTTTGCCAAGCTCACGTCCATCAATCCGTCGGTACCGGTTAACGCGGTACTGATTTTCACCGCGCGCTGACATGCCGGGGCCGGTCTTCCCCTGGCGGGATGGCAATCAGTTCGAACTGCTGATCGACGGCCCCGAGTTTTTTCCGCGCATGCTCACCGCGATAGTGCGCGCCGAATTTCAGGTTGACCTGGAGCTGTATCTGGTCGAGGCCGGCGCCTGCGCCGAGGCGGTGGTCGAAGCGCTGGAACAGGCCGCCCGCCGTGGGGTCCGGGTACGCTGCCTGTTCGACGACTACGGCTCGTTGGCATTCAACAGCAAGTTGCGCCAGCGTCTGCTGGACGCGGGCGTGTACCTGCGCTGGTACAACCGCCTGCGCTGGAAGCGCGGCCTGCGCAACCTGTACCGCGATCACCGCAAGCTGCTGCTGGTGGACGAACGCTGGGCGGTGGTCGGCGGCACGGGGGTTACCGACGAGTTCTGGACGCCGGGCGACCAGACCAGCGAGTGGCACGAGGTGATGGTGCAGATGCAAGGGCCGGTGGTAAGCGACTGGCAGCTGCTGTTCGACCGCCAGTGGCACGCCAACAACCGCCGCACCGCCTGGCGCCCCGCCGAAGGCTTCGGCCTGCCGCGCCTGCCCAAGGCGCCTGCACAAGGGCAGGGCATGGCACGGGTCGCCTATGCCGACGCCCGTCAGCATCAGGACATCCTGCATTCGTTGGTGCGGGCCCTGAACAGTGGCAAGCAACGGGTGTGGCTGGCCACGCCGTACTTCCTGCCGACCTGGAGCGTGCGCCGCTCGTTGCGCCGCGCCGCCAGCAAGGGCCTGGATGTGCGCCTGCTGTTGACCGGCCCGCGCACCGACCACCCGTCTGTGCGCTACGCCGGGCATCGTTACTACCCCCGCCTGCTGCGCGCCGGGGTGCGCATATTCGAATACCAGCCCTGCTTCCTGCACCTGAAGATGGCTGTGGTAGACGACTGGGTCAGTGTCGGTTCGTGCAACTTCGACCACTGGAACCTGCGCTTCAACCTGGAAGCCAACATCGAGGCGCTGGACCCACCGTTGACCGCCGCAGTGGTGGCCAGCTTCGAGCGTGACTTTGCCCACAGCGAGGAAGTCGACCTCGCCCACTGGCATGCCCGGCCACTGTGGCGGCGCGTCAAGCAGCGGGTATGGGGCTGGCTGGACCGGCTGGTGGTCAACCTGCTCGACCGGCGCGACTGATAGCGGCTATCGTGCATTGACTGTTCACGGGCAATGCAAGGAGTGGGTGCGATGACGGCGAAGAAGATTCTCATGCTGGTCGGCGATTACGTCGAGGATTACGAAGCGATGGTGCCGTTCCAGGCGCTAAGCATGGTCGGCCACACGGTCCATGCCGTATGCCCGGAGAAGGTGGCGGGGCAGACCGTACGCACGGCGATCCATGACTTCGAGGGTGAGCAGA
>NZ_JABMCW010000015.1:0-38984 GCF_013179705.1 Pseudomonas sp. CM25
GCAACCAAGGTCGATGGTGTATACACTGCAGATCCATTCAAGGACCCGCATGCCGAGAAGTTCGATCATCTGACCTACGATGAAGTGCTGGATCGCAAGCTGGGTGTGATGGACCTGACGGCAATCTGTCTGTGCCGCGACCACAAGATGCCACTGCGCGTCTTCAACATGAACAAGCCCGGCGCCCTGCTGAACATCGTGCATGGCGGCGCGGAAGGAACTCTGATCGAGGAAGTTCAAAAATGATCAACGACATCAAGAAAGACGCGCAGGAGCGCATGACCAAGTCCCTCGAGGCCCTGGGTCGCCACCTGGCCGCGATCCGCACCGGTCGCGCCCATCCGAGCATCCTCGACAGCGTCAAGGTCACCGCCTGGGGTAGCGAGATGCCGCTGAACCAGGTTGCCGCGATCAGCGTCGAAGATGCCCGCACCCTGAAAATCGTTGCCCACGACAAGAATCTCAGCGCGGCCATCGAGAAAGCCATCCTCACCTCCGACCTGGGCCTGAACCCGTCCAGCGCCGGTACCACTATTCGTGTGCCGATGCCGGCCCTGACCGAGGAAACCCGCAAGGGCTATACCAAGCAGGCCAGCGGCGTTGTCGAGGATGCCAAGGTGGCCGTGCGCAACGTGCGCCGCGATGCCCTGGCCGACCTGAAAAAGCTGACCAAGGACAAGGAAATCAGCGAGGACGAAGAACGTCGCGCCGCTGACGAGATCCAGAAGCTCACCGACAAGTTCGTTGCTGACGCCGATGCAGCCTTCAAGGCCAAGGAAAAGGACCTGATGGCCGTCTAAGGCCGGGGTTTTTTAATGGAAAAGACCAAGCCAGCGGCGCCGTCCTCGGTGCCGCGTCATGTCGCGATCATCATGGATGGCAACAACCGCTGGGCGAAAAAACGCCTGCTGCCCGGCGTTGCCGGGCACAAGGCGGGCGTCGACGCCGTTCGCGCGGTCATCGAGGTGTGCGCCCAGTCCGGGGTCGAAGTGCTGACCCTGTTCGCGTTCTCCAGTGAAAACTGGCAGCGCCCCGCCGAAGAGGTCGGTGCACTGATGGAACTGTTCTTCTCGGCGCTGCGCCGCGAGGCCAGGCGCCTCAACGAGAACAACATCAGCCTGCGCATCATTGGTGACCGTTCACGGTTTCATCCCGAGTTGCAGGCTGCCATGCGCGAAGCCGAGGCGCTGACCGCCGGCAGCAATCGCTTCATCCTGCAGATCGCGGCCAACTATGGCGGCCAATGGGATATCGCCCAGGCGGCCCAGCGGCTGGCGCGGGAAGTGCAGGCCGGGCACCTGCGCCCGGACGATATCACCCCGGGCCTTTTGCAGACCTGCCTGTCGACCGGCGAGCTACCGCTGCCGGACCTGTGCATCCGCACTGGTGGCGAGCACCGCATCAGCAACTTCCTGCTGTGGCAGCTGGCCTACGCAGAACTGTACTTCTCCGACCTGTACTGGCCGGACTTCAAACACGAGGCCATGCGCAATGCCCTGGCCGATTTCGCTTCGCGCCAGCGCCGCTTCGGTAAGACGAGCGAGCAGGTCGAGGCTGGAGCTCGTGCTTAATGCTTAAACAACGCATCATTACCGCGCTGATCCTGCTGCCGATCGCGCTGGGCGGTTTCTTCCTGCTCAACGGCGGGGATTTCGCCCTGTTCATCGGCTTTGTGGTCACCCTGGGTGCATGGGAGTGGGCGCGCCTCGCCGGGCTGATGGCCCAGCCGCTGCGCATCGCTTATGCCGCAGCGGTCGCTGGGGCGCTGATGCTGCTGTATGTGCTTCCCGAGCTGGCGCCCTGGGTGCTGGGGGCTGCAGTTATCTGGTGGGGGTTGGCCACCTGGCTGGTGCTTACCTACCCGCGCAGCAGCGAACTGTGGGCCAGTGCCGCCTGCCGATTGCTGATCGGCCTGCTGGTGCTGCTGCCGGCCTGGCAAGGGCTGGTACTGCTCAAGCACTGGCCGCTGGGCAACTGGCTGATCCTGTCGGTAATGGTGCTGGTATGGGCCGCCGACATAGGCGCGTACTTTTCCGGGCGCGCGTTCGGCAAGCGCAAGCTGGCCCCGCAGGTCAGTCCGGGCAAGAGCTGGGAAGGCGTGTACGGTGGCCTGGCGGTCAGCCTGCTGATTACCTTGGGGGTCGGCATCAGCCGCGACTGGGGCGTCGGCCAGATCCTGCTGGGCCTGCTGGGTGCCGCGCTGCTGGTCATGGCCTCTGTGGTCGGTGACCTGACCGAGAGCATGTTCAAGCGTCGTTCCGGCATCAAGGACAGCAGTAACCTGCTGCCTGGCCATGGCGGCGTGCTCGATCGCATCGATAGCCTTACCGCGGCCATCCCGATTTTCGCCGTGCTGTTGTGGGCTGCCGAATGGGGTGTGATGTGAGTCGCCCGCAGCGCATTACCGTGCTAGGCGCCACTGGCTCGATCGGCCTGAGCACGCTGGACGTGATCGCGCGTCACCCTGACCGTTACCAGGCGTTTGCCTTGAGCGGCTATTCGCGCGTCGACGAGTTGCTGGCGTTGTGCGTGCGGCATCGCCCGGCCTTTGCCGTGGTGCCCAGCACCGAGGCGGCCGCTCGACTGCGCGAGGGCCTGGCAGCGGCTGGCTGTGCTACCGAGGTGCTCGAAGGCGAGGCGGGCCTTTGCCAGGTTGCCTGCGCTGCTGAGGTGGACGCGGTGATGGCCGCCATTGTCGGTGCAGCCGGCCTGCGCCCGACCTTGGCGGCGGTCGAAGCGGGCAAGAAGGTGTTGCTGGCCAACAAGGAAGCCCTGGTAATGTCCGGGGCGCTGTTCATGGAGTCGGTGCGGCGCAGCGGCGCCGTGCTGCTGCCGATCGACAGCGAGCACAACGCAATCTTCCAGTGCATGCCTGGCGACTACGCGCGCGGCCTGAGTGCCGTGGGTGTCCGTCGAATCCTGCTCACGGCCTCTGGAGGCCCGTTCCGCGAAACGCCTGTCGAGGCGTTGCTGGACGTGACGCCGGAGCAAGCCTGCGCGCACCCCAACTGGTCCATGGGGCGCAAGATATCCGTGGATTCGGCCAGCATGATGAACAAGGGGCTCGAGTTGATCGAAGCCTGCTGGCTGTTCGATGCCGTGCCGGCCAAGGTCGAGGTGGTGGTGCATCCGCAGAGCGTGATCCACTCCCTGGTCGACTATGTGGACGGTTCGGTGCTGGCGCAGTTGGGCAACCCGGACATGCGCACACCAATCGCCAATGCCTTGGCCTGGCCTGAGCGGATCGATTCGGGCGTGGCTCCGCTGGACTTGTTTGCCATCGCCCGTCTGGATTTCCAGGCGCCCGACGAACAGCGCTTCCCTTGCCTGCGCCTGGCCCGGCAGGCTGCCGAGGCCGGCAATAGCGCACCCGCCGTACTGAACGCGGCCAACGAAGTGGCGGTCGAGGCATTTCTCGAGCGGCGTATCCGCTTCCCCGATATCGCGGGTATGATCGAACAGGTGCTCGATCAGGAGCCCGTCGTACCGCTGCCGTCGCTGGACGCGGTGTTCGCCGCCGACCAGCGTGCCCGGGAGCTTTCCCGTGAGTGGCTGAGGCGTCACGGTCGCTGATGCAGGCCCACCACGGTTCGCGAGGGGCTGGGCATGACGCCGGCCCGCTGAACATCATTCGGAGATGGACATGACAGCGCTCTACATGATTATCGGCACCCTCGTGGCCTTGGGTGTGCTGGTCACCTTCCACGAATTCGGCCACTTCTGGGTCGCGCGCCGCTGCGGCGTCAAGGTGCTGCGCTTCTCGGTGGGCTTCGGCACGCCGCTGCTGCGCTGGCATGACCGCCAGGGTACCGAGTTCGTGGTCGCGGCGATTCCGCTGGGGGGCTACGTCAAGATGCTCGACGAGCGTGAAGGCGATGTGCCGCCCGCGCTGGCCGACCAGTCGTTCAACCGCAAGTCCGTGCGCCAGCGCATCGCGATCGTCGCGGCGGGCCCGATCGCCAACTTCCTGCTGGCGATCTTTTTCTTCTGGGTGCTGGCAATGCTGGGCACTCAGCAGATCCGCCCGGTGATCGGTGCGGTAGACGCCGGCAGCCTGGCCGCCTCGGCCGGCCTGACGGCGGGTCAGGAAATCGTTTCCGTCGACGGTAAGCCGACCAGCGGCTGGTCGGCGGTCAATCTGCAACTGGTGCGCCGCCTGGGCGAAAGTGGCACCTTGCAGGTAGGGGTGCGTGATGAAGGTGCCAGCGCCGAGCGCCAGCTGCAGGTGAAGCTGGACAGCTGGCTGAAAGGCGCCGACGAGCCGGACCCGATCCAGTCCCTGGGGCTGCACCCTTGGCGCCCGGCGATCGTGCCGGTGCTGGCCGAGATCGACCCGAAGGGCCCCGCAGCGGCTGCAGGCCTTAAAACCGGTGACAAGCTGCTGAGCCTCGATGGGGTGGCGGTGACGCAATGGCAGCAAGTGGTCGACAGCGTGCGTGCGCGCCCGGATGCCAAGGTGGTGGTGCGCGTCGAGCGCGATGGCGCTGCGCTGGACGTGCCGGTGACATTGGCCCGCAAGGGTGAGGGCAAGGCGGTTGGTGGTTACCTGGGGGCGGGGGTAAAAGGTGGCGAATGGCCTGCCGACATGCTCCGCGAAGTCAGCTACGGGCCACTGGATGCGGTGGGTGAGGGCTTGTCGCGCACCTGGAGCATGAGCGTCCTGACCCTTGAATCGCTGAAGAAAATGCTGTTCGGAGAGCTCTCGGTAAAAAACTTGAGCGGACCGATAACCATTGCTAAAGTGGCGGGCGCTTCAGCCCAGTCCGGCGTCGGAGATTTCCTGAATTTCCTGGCCTACCTGAGCATAAGCCTAGGGGTTCTTAACTTGCTGCCCATACCGGTACTGGATGGGGGGCATTTGCTGTTTTACCTGGTCGAGTGGGCGCGCGGTCGTCCGCTCTCAGATCGGGTGCAAGGTTGGGGGGTCCAGATCGGTATCAGTTTGGTCGTAGGGGTGATGTTGCTCGCCCTGATCAACGATCTGGGTCGACTATAAAGCTTCGCTCAATTGCAAACCTGCCGTGTTGTCACGGCGGGTTGTTTATTGCCAGTTGGAATAAAAGGACTTCATGAAACGTCTGCTGCTAACTGCGGTCATGTCCGCACTGATGATCGCTGAAGTTCACGCCGAGTCCTTCACCATCTCCGATATCCGCGTCAACGGCCTGCAGCGGGTTTCCGCCGGCAGTGTCTTCGGTGCCCTGCCGCTGAACGTCGGCGACCAGGCCGACGACCGCCGCCTGGTGGACTCGACCCGCTCGCTGTTCAAGACCGGGTTCTTCCAGGACATCCAGCTGAATCGCGATGGCAATGTGCTGATCATCAACGTGGTCGAGCGCCCGTCGGTGTCCAGCATCGAGATCGAAGGCAACAAGGCGATCAGCACCGAAGACCTGATGAAGGGCCTGAAACAATCGGGCCTGGCCGAAGGCGAGATCTTCCAGCGTGCCACCCTCGAAGGTGTGCGTAACGAGCTGCAGCGCCAGTACGTGGCCCAGGGCCGCTACTCGGCCGAAGTCGACGCCGAAGTGGTGCCGCAGCCGCGCAACCGCGTGGCGCTCAAGATCAAGATCAACGAAGGCACCGTGGCTGCCATCCAGCACATCAACATCGTTGGCAACAACGTGTTCGACGATGAAACCCTGGGGCAGCTGTTCGAGCTGAAAACCACCAACTGGCTGTCGTTCTTCAAGAACGACGACAAGTACGCCCGCGAAAAACTTTCCGGTGACCTGGAACGCCTGCGTTCCTACTACCTGGACCGCGGCTACATCAACATGGACATCGCCTCTACCCAGGTGTCCATCACGCCGGACAAGAAACACGTCTACATCACCGTCAACATCAACGAAGGCGAGAAGTACACCGTTCGCGACGTGAAGCTGTCCGGTGACCTGAAGGTGCCGCAGGACCAGGTTCAGTCGCTGCTGCTGGTGCAGCCGGGCCAGGTATTCTCGCGCAAGGTGATGACCACCACCTCCGAGCTGATCACCCGCCGCCTGGGCAACGAAGGCTATACCTTCGCCAACGTCAACGGCGTGCCACAGCCGAACGAGCAGGACCACACGGTCGACATCATGTTCGTGGTCGACCCGGGCAAGCGTGCCTACGTCAACCGCATCAACTACCGCGGCAACACCAAGACCGAAGACGAAGTGCTGCGTCGCGAGATGCGCCAGATGGAAGGTGGCTGGGCGTCGACCTACCTGATCGACCAGTCCAAGACCCGCCTCGAGCGCCTGGGCTTCTTCAAGGAAGTCAACGTCGAGACCCCGCCAGTGCCAGGCACCGACGACCAGGTCGACGTCAACTACAGCGTCGAAGAGCAGGCGTCCGGCTCGATCACCGCCAGCGTCGGTTTTGCCCAGAGCGCCGGCCTGATCCTCGGTGGTTCGATCAGCCAGAGCAACTTCCTCGGTACCGGTAACAAGGTGTCCATCGGCCTGACCCGTTCGGAATACCAGACCCGCTACAACTTCGGCTTCGTCGACCCCTACTTCACTGCCGACGGCGTCAGCCTGGGCTACAACGCCTTCTACCGCAGCACCGACTACGACGACCTCGACGTCGACGTGGCCAGCTATGCGGTGGACAGCTACGGTGCGGGCGTCAGCCTCGGTTACCCGATCAGCGAAACCTCGCGCCTGACCTACGGCCTGAGCGTGCAGCAGGACAAGATCAAGACCGGCAAGTACACCGTTGACGAGATCTTCGATTTCCTCGACCAGGAAGGCGACAACTTCCTCAACTTCAAGGCCTCGATCGGCTGGTCGGAATCGACCCTGAACAAGGGCGTGCTGGCGACCCGTGGTCATTCCCAGAGCCTGACCCTGGAGTCCACCATTCCGGGCAGCGACCTGTCGTTCTTCAAGCTCGACTACCGCGGCCAGCTGTTCCAGCCGATCAACAACGACTACACCCTGCGCCTGCACACCGAGCTGGGCTATGGTGATGGTTATGGCAGCACCTCTGGCCTGCCGTTCTACGAGAACTACTTCGCGGGTGGCTTCAACTCCCTGCGTGGCTTCAAGGACAGCAGCCTGGGCCCACGCAGCACCCCGAGCCGTGGTGAAGGCAACCCTGGTGGCCGGCCCGGCACCATCGCCGACCCGGACCAGGATCCGCTGCCGTTCGGTGGCAACGTGCTGGTGCAAGGTGGTGTCGAATTGCTGTTCCCGCTGCCGTTCGTGAAAGACCAGCGTTCCCTGCGCACCTCCGTATTCTGGGATGTGGGTAACGTGTTCGACACCAATTGCGGCAACAAGCCTGATTGCGAGAAGGTCGGGTTCTCGGGCATGGCCAGCTCGGTCGGCCTGGGTGTGACCTGGATTACCGCGCTGGGCCCGTTGAGCTTCAGCCTGGCGATGCCGGTCAAGAAGCCGGACGATGCCGATACTCAAGTGTTCCAATTCTCTCTGGGCCAGACCTTCTAAGGTCGGCCCTCGCTTAACGACAACGGTTTATCCAGGAGTGCATCGTGCGTAAATTGGCTCAACTGGCCGTAGTGGCCGCGGCGCTGGTCGCCACCCCGGCTTTCGCCGAAATGAAGGTCGCCGTGCTGAACTATCAGATGGCCCTGCTCGAATCGGATGCCGCCAAGAAGTACGCGGTTGATGCCGAGAAAAAATTCGGCCCGCAACTGACCAAGCTGAAAAGCCTGGAAAGCAGCGCCAAGGGCATCCAGGACCGCCTGATCAAGGGCGGTGACAAGATGCAGCAGCAGGAGCGCGAGCGCCTGGAGCTCGAATTCAAGCAGAAGGCCCGCGACTTCCAGTTCCAGTCCAAGGAGCTGAACGAAGCCAAGGCCGTTGCCGACCGCGACATGCTCAAGCAGCTGAAGCCGAAGCTGGATGGCGCTGTCGAGGAAGTGATCAAGAAGGGTGGTTTCGACCTGGTTCTCGAACGTGGTGCGGTCATCGATGTCAAGCCTCAGTACGACATCACCCGCCAGGTCATCGAGCGCATGAACCAAGCCCGTTGATATGAGTGTGACCATGACGTTAGGCCAGCTGGCCGAGGCCCTCGGTGCCACCCTCAAGGGGCCCGAGGCGCTGCAGATTACCGGGCTGGCCACCTTGCAGGAGGCTGGCCCCGGCCAATTGAGCTTCCTCGCCAACCCGCAGTACCGCAAATACCTGGACAACAGCCAGGCGGCTGCGGTGCTGCTGAAGGCTGCGGATGCCGATAGCTTTGCCGGCAATGCACTGATCGTCGCCGATCCGTACCTGGCCTATGCGCGCATTTCCCACCTGTTCGACCCCAAACCCAAGGCTGTGGCGGGTATTCATCCCAGCGCCGTGGTGGCTGAGGACGCGCAGGTGGATGCCAGTGCCAGCATCGGGCCGTTTGCGGTCATTGAAAGCGGCGCGCGCATCGCGGCAAATGTCAGTGTGGGTGCACACTGCGTGGTCGGTGCCCGTTGCGTGATCGGTGAGGGCGGCTGGCTGGCGCCACGGGTCACCCTGTACCATGACGTGACCATCGGCAAGCGTGTGGTGATCCAGTCGGGTGCGGTGATTGGTGGTGAAGGCTTCGGCTTCGCCAACGAGAAGGGCGTGTGGCGCAAGATCGCCCAGATCGGTGGCGTGACCATTGGCGATGACGTGGAAATCGGTGTCAACACTGCGGTCGACCGCGGTGCACTGTCGGACACGCGGATTGCTGACGGGGTCAAGCTCGACAACCAGATCCAGATCGCCCACAACGTGCAGATCGGTGAGCATACGGCCATGGCCGCCTGCGTCGGTATCTCCGGCAGCACGCGCATTGGCAAGCATTGCACCATCGCCGGCGGTGTCGGCATGGTTGGCCATATCGATGTCTGTGATAACGTTTTCGTGTCCGGGATGACCATGGTGACCCGTTCGATCACAGAACCGGGTGCCTATTCTTCCGGCACTGCCATGCAGCCACTGGCTGAATGGCGCAAGAGCGCCGCGCGCATCCGCCATCTGGACGACATCGCCAAGCGTCTCCAGCAGCTGGAAAAACGCGTCGATACCGTGACCTCAGGTGGCCTGCCGGCATCAGAAGGCTGATACCATTCCCTGAGCAAGAGTGAACAGTCGCTAGCTGGCTCCTCTTTGGACTGCAAAAGGAGCGTTTGGTCAGCACCTGCGCTCCCTATTATTATTACAGGCTTCCCCCCCGAAATGATGGACATCAACGAGATTCGCGAATACCTGCCTCACCGTTACCCGTTCCTGTTGGTGGACCGTGTGACGGATCTGGACTTCGAGGCCCAGAGCATTCGTGCCTACAAGAATGTCAGCATCAACGAGCCGTTCTTCAACGGCCATTTTCCAGCGCACCCGATCATGCCGGGCGTCCTGATCATCGAAGCCATGGCCCAGGCGGCCGGTATTCTCGGTTTCAAGATGCTCGATGCCAAGCCGGCCGATGGAACCCTGTACTACTTTGTCGGCTCCGACAAACTGCGCTTCCGTCAACCAGTACTGCCGGGTGACCAGCTGGTACTGGAAGCCAAGTTCCTCAGCCGCAAGAGCATGATCTGGAAGTTCGAATGCCGCGCGCTGGTCGACGGCAAGCCGGTCTGCTCGGCACAGATCACCTGCGCGGAACGCTCCCTATGAATTCGATTGATCCTCGGGCCATTATCGATCCCTCGGCCAAGCTGGCCGAGGGTGTCGAGGTCGGCCCTTGGTCGATCGTTGGCCCCGATGTAGAAATCGGGGAGGGCACCGTCATCGGCCCGCATGTTGTGCTCAAAGGGCCGACCCGTATCGGCAAGCACAACCGTATCTTTCAGTTTTCCTCGATCGGTGAAGACACCCCTGACCTCAAGTACAAGGGTGAACCGACGCGCCTGGTGATCGGCGACCATAACGTGTTTCGCGAAGGGGTGACCATTCACCGCGGTACCGTTCAGGACCGCGCGGAAACCACCGTGGGCGACCATAACCTGATCATGGCCTACGCCCATATCGGCCACGACAGTGTCATCGGCAACCACTGCATCCTGGTCAACAACACGGCATTGGCCGGCCATGTGCATGTGGGTGACTGGGCGATCCTGTCCGGCTATACCCTGGTGCACCAGTACTGCCATATCGGTGCCCACGCGTTTTCCGGCATGGGCACGGCAATCGGCAAGGACGTACCTGCCTTCGTGACCGTCTTCGGCAGCCCTGCCGAAGCCCGCAGCATGAACTTCGAGGGCATGCGCCGCCGGGGTTTCAGCGACGAGGTGATCCACGTGCTGCGTCGTTGCTACAAGATTGTCTATCGCCAGGGCCTTACCGTCGAAGACGCGCTGAAGGAATTGGCCGAAATGGCCGAAAAGCACCCTGAAGTCGACCTGTTCCGTCAGTCGATCGTGAACTCCGCTCGCGGCATCACCCGCTGATATGGCCCAGCTTTGCGTAGCCCTGGTCGCAGGTGAGGCCAGTGGTGATATTCTCGGTTCAGGCTTGATGCGTGCGCTCAAGGCGCGCCACCCTGACGTCCGTTTCATCGGCGTTGGTGGCCCCTTGATGGAAGCCGAAGGGCTGCAATCCTACTTCCCCATGGAGCGCCTGGCGGTGATGGGCCTGGTCGAAGTGCTGGGGCGCCTGCGCGAGCTGCTCAAGCGCCGCAAGCTGCTGATCCAGACCTTGATTGACGAAAAGCCCGATGTCTTCATCGGCATCGACGCACCTGATTTCACCCTCAACATCGAACTGAAACTGCGCCAGGCCGGGATCAAGACCGTGCACTACGTCAGCCCCTCGGTGTGGGCGTGGCGGCAGAAGCGCGTGCTGAAGATTCGCGAGGGTTGCGACCTGATGCTGACCCTGCTGCCATTCGAGGCGCGCTTTTACGAGGAGCAGGGCGTACCGGTACGCTTCGTCGGCCATCCGCTGGCCGACACCATTCCGCTTGAAGCCGACCGGCCGGCGGCACGTGCAGCGCTGGGCCTCGACGACGGGCCGGTGGTGGCATTGATGCCGGGCAGCCGAGGTGGCGAAGTAGGGCGCCTTGGGGCGTTGTTCCTCGATGCCGCCGAACGCCTGTGCCAGCAGGTGCCGGGCGTGCGTTTCGTGCTGCCCTGCGCCAACGCCGCGCGACGCGCCCAGGTCGAGCAGATGCTCGAAGGTCGGCACCTGCCGCTGACCCTGCTCGATGGCCAGTCGCACCAGGCCCTGGCGGCCTGCGATGCAGTACTGATCGCCTCGGGCACCGCCACCCTCGAAGCGCTGCTGTACAAGCGTCCGATGGTGGTCGCCTATCGCCTTGCGCCTTTGACCTACTGGATACTCAAGCGCCTGGTGAAAAGCCCCTACGTCTCGTTGCCGAACCTGCTGGCCCAGCGCGAGCTGGTACCCGAGCTGCTGCAGGACGACGCCACCAGCGAAGCCTTGGCCAACACCCTGGCGCCACTGGTTGGCGATGGCAGCCAGCAGACCGAACGCTTCGACGAAATTCACCGCACCCTGCGCCGTGACGCCTCCAACCAGGCGGCCGAGGCGGTACTGGCCCTGCTCAAGGACCGCTGACATGCAAACTGGACTGGACTTCAAACTGGTCGAAGACCTGGTCGCCGGCGTCGACGAAGTGGGCCGTGGCCCGCTGTGCGGCGCGGTGGTGACGGCGGCGGTGATCCTTGATCCTGCACGCCCGATCCTCGGCCTGAACGATTCGAAGAAACTCACCGAAGCCAGGCGTGAAGCGCTGTTCGACGAGATCTGCGAAAAGGCCCTGAGTTTCTGCATCGCCCGTGCCGAGGTCGAGGAAATCGACCGGCTGAACATTCTGCAAGCCACGATGCTGGCCATGCAGCGCGCGGTCGAGGGCCTGCACATTACGCCCAGGCTGGCCCTGATCGACGGCAACCGCTGCCCGAAACTGGCTGTGCCATCGGCGCCGGTGGTCAAGGGTGATAGCCAGGTACCGGCGATCGCTGCTGCCTCGATTCTGGCCAAAGTGTCCCGCGATCGGGAGATGAGCGCGTTCGAGCTGATCTACCCGGGTTATGGCATCGGTGGGCATAAGGGCTACCCGACGCCGGTCCACCTTGAGGCCCTGGCGCGGCTTGGGCCTACACCCATTCATCGGCGTTC
The DNA here is from genome assembly GCF_013179705.1 of Pseudomonas sp. CM25. Taxonomy (NCBI): domain Bacteria; kingdom Pseudomonadati; phylum Pseudomonadota; class Gammaproteobacteria; order Pseudomonadales; family Pseudomonadaceae; genus Pseudomonas; species Pseudomonas sp. CM25. Next base: position 12,060 of record NZ_JABMCW010000015.1, read on the forward strand.
CTTTGCCCCGGTGCGGGCAGCATGGGACGCGCGCAGCGGTGTGGTCGATTCGCTGATCTGACCCCGGGGCCGCTTTGCGGCCCATCGCCGCGGTTCGTCGCCCCGACCAGCCGGCTCCCACAGAGGCCCCAAATCCTCCCTCATAAGCTACAATCCCGCCCTTGTCGTCAAGCACTGCTACAGGATCTTCCATGTCGGTTCCCTTCGTTCACCTGCGCGTCCACTCTGAATTCTCGCTGGTTGACGGCCTGGTGCGGATCAAACCGCTGGCCAAGGCGCTGGCCGGGATGAACATGCCGGCGGTGGCGATTACCGACCAGAGCAACATGTGCTCGCTGGTCAAGTTCTACAAGACCGCCATGGGCGCCGGCATCAAGCCGATCAGTGGCGCCGACCTGTGGCTGGCCGGCGCCGACCCGGAAGCACCGCTGTCGCGTATTTGCTTCCTGGCGATGGACCCACAGGGCTACCGCAACCTCACCGAGCTGATTTCGCGCGGCTGGACCGAGGGTCAGCGTAACGGCCTGGTCATCCTTCAGCGTGAGTGGATCGCACCTGCCAGCGAGGGCCTGATCGCCCTGTCGGCAGGCAAGGAGGGTGACATCGGCATGGCCTTGCTGGCCGGCAGGGACGATGAAGCTGCCGCGTTGCTGCAAGACTGGATGGGCATGTTCCCCGAGCGCTTCTACGTCGAAGTGCAGCGCACCAACCGCGCTCGCGACGAAGAGTATGTGCACGCCGCCGTGGCGCTGGCCGACCGCCTTGGCGCCCCGCTGGTGGCCACCAACGACGTGCGCTTTCTCAAGCAGACCGACTTCGACGCCCACGAAACCCGCGTCTGTATCGGCGAAGGCTGGACCCTCGACGATCCACGGCGCCCGCGTAACTACAGTGACCAGCAGTACCTCAAGTCGGCCGCAGAAATGGCCGAGCTGTTCAGCGACCTGCCCGACGCCATTGCCAACACCGTGGAAATTGCCAAGCGCTGCAATATCCAGGTACAGCTGGGCAAGTACTTCCTGCCCGACTTCCCGACGCCCAACGGCATGGGCATCGACGATTACCTGCGCCACGTGGCCCACGAAGGCCTGGAAGAGCGCCTGGCGGTGCTGTGGCCGAAAGAGACCACCCCCAATTACGAAGAAAAGCGCCAGGAGTACCTGGACCGCCTGAAGTTCGAGCTGGATATCATCATCCAGATGGGCTTCCCCGGTTACTTCCTGATCGTCATGGACTTCATCAAGTGGGCCAAGAACAACGACGTGCCGGTTGGCCCAGGCCGGGGGTCGGGTGCTGGCTCGCTGGTGGCCTACGTACTGAAGATCACCGACCTCGACCCGTTGGCCTACGACCTGCTGTTCGAACGTTTCCTCAACCCTGAACGTGTTTCCATGCCCGACTTCGACGTCGACTTCTGCATGGACGGCCGTGACCGGGTCATCGATTACGTGGCCGAGGCCTACGGGCGCAACGCGGTCAGCCAGATCATCACTTTCGGTACCATGGCCGCCAAGGCGGTGGTGCGTGACGTGGCGCGGGTGCAGGGCAAGTCCTACGGCCTGGCCGACCGCCTTTCGAAGATGATCCCGTTCGAAGTGGGCATGACCCTGGAGAAGGCCTACGAGCAGGAAGAAATCCTGCGCGACTTCCTCAAGGGTGACGAGGACGCCCGCGAAATCTGGGACATGGCGCTGAAGCTGGAAGGCGTCACCCGGGGTACCGGCAAGCACGCCGGTGGTGTGGTTATCGCCCCCACCAAGCTCACCGACTTCTCGCCGATTGCCTGTGATGAAGAAGGCGGTGGCCTGGTAACCCAGTTCGACAAGGATGACGTCGAGGCGGCGGGTCTGGTGAAGTTCGACTTCCTCGGCCTGCGTACCCTGACCATCATCAAGTGGGCGATGGAGATCATCAACCGCGAGCAGGCCAAGAAGGACCTGCCCGACCTCAATATCGACTTCATCCCGCTGGACGACCGCAAAACCTACGAGCTATTGCAGAAAGCCGAAACCACGGCGGTATTCCAGCTTGAGTCGCGCGGCATGAAGGAGCTGATCAAGAAGCTCAAGCCCGACTGCCTGGAAGACCTCATCGCACTGGTGGCACTGTTCCGCCCGGGCCCGCTGCAATCGGGCATGGTGGACGACTTCATCAACCGCAAGCACGGCCGCGCCGAACTGGCCTACCCGCACTCCGACTACCAGTACGAAGGCCTGAAGCCGGTCCTGGCACCCACCTACGGCATCATCCTGTACCAGGAACAGGTGATGCAGATTGCCCAGGTAATGGCGGGCTACACCCTCGGTGGTGCCGACATGCTGCGCCGCGCGATGGGCAAGAAAAAGCCCGAGGAAATGGCCAAGCAGCGGGGCGGTTTCATCGAAGGCTGCGTGGCCAACAATATCGAAGCGGATCTTGCGGGCAACATTTTCGACCTGGTAGAGAAGTTTGCCGGCTACGGCTTCAACAAGTCCCACTCCGCCGCCTACGGCCTGGTGTCGTACCAGACGGCCTGGCTGAAAACCCACTACCCGGCGCCATTCATGGCGGCGGTGCTGTCGGCGGACATGCACAACACCGACAAGGTGGTGGTACTGGTGGAGGAGGTGCGCAACATGAAGCTGCGCCTCGACGCCCCGGACGTGAACTTCTCCGACTTCAAGTTCACCGTCAACAACGATGGCCGCATCGTCTATGGCCTGGGCGCCATCAAAGGGGTCGGCGAGGGCCCGGTGGAGGCCATCGTCGAAGCCCGTGCCGAGGGCGGCCCGTTCAAGGACCTGTTCGATTTCTGCGAGCGCATCGACCTCAAGCGCGTCAACAAGCGCACCCTCGATGCGCTGGTGCGCAGTGGCGCGCTGGACCGTCTTGGCCCGTATTTCCATGACGAGATAAAGGCTTACCACGCCAACATCGACCGTAACCGTGCGACCTTGCTTTCGGCGCTGGGCGAGGCCATCAAGGCCGCCGAGCAGACCGCCCGCACCGCCGACAGTGGCCACATCGACCTGTTCGGCGGCATGTTCGACGAGGTCGACGCCGACGTGTATGCCAGCCATCGCAAGGCGCGCGAGCTGACCCTGAAAGAGCGCCTGAAGGGCGAGAAGGACACCCTTGGCCTGTACCTCACCGGCCATCCGATCGACGAGTACGAAACCGAGATCCGCCGCTTCGCCCGCCAGCGCATCATCGACCTCAAGCCGTCACGCGAAACCCAGACCATCGCCGGCATGATCATTGCGCTGCGGGTGATGAAGAACAAGAAGGGCGACAAGATGGGCTTCGTCACCCTCGATGACCGCTCGGGGCGGATCGAGGCGTCGCTGTTTGCCGACGCCTACATCGCGGCGCAGTCCTTGTTGCAGGCCGATGCCATGGTGGTGGTGGAAGGCGAGGTCAGCAATGACGACTTCTCCGGTGGCCTGCGCCTGCGGGTGAAGCAGGTAATGACCATGGAAGATGCGCGCACCAAGCTGGCCGAGAGCCTGCGCCTGAAGGTGGCGCACGAGGCCCTCAAGGGCGACCGGCTGAAGTGGCTGGGCGAGCTGATCACCCGTCATCGCGGGGCGTGCCCGATCACCTTGGAGTACACCGGCAGCGATGCCAAGGCCATGCTGCAGTTCGGCGAGCAGTGGGCGATCGACCCGGCTGACGGCCTGATTCAGGCGCTGCGTGACCAGTTCGGGCGTGAGAACGTCTTCCTGCAATATCGTTGAATCGACAAAAATTTAATCTCGACCTGAATGCGCCTGATCCCTTAAGGTAGGGCGCCAAACGGATCAACCGGCCGGCCGCCTGGCCGTAGACCCAAGACGGATGACTATGAACCCGAATTTTCTCGATTTCGAACAGCCGATTGCCGACCTGCAAGCCAAGATCGAAGGCCTGCGCCTGGTAGGCAACGACAACTCGCTGAACATCAGCGATGAAATTGCCCGTCTGCAAGACAAGAGCAATACCCTGACCGAAAGCATCTTCGGCAACCTGACCAGCTGGCAGATCGCCCGCCTGGCCCGTCATCCACGTCGTCCTTACACCCTGGACTACCTGGAGCACATCTTCACCGAGTTCGAAGAACTGCACGGTGACCGCCACTTCTCCGACGACGCCGCCATCGTCGGTGGTACCGCGCGCCTGGACGGCAAGCCGGTGATGGTCATCGGCCACCAGAAGGGCCGTGAAGTACGCGAGAAGGTGCGCCGCAACTTCGGCATGCCGCGCCCGGAAGGCTACCGCAAGGCTTGCCGCCTGATGGAAATGGCCGAGCGCTTCAAGATGCCGATCCTGACCTTCATCGACACCCCGGGCGCCTACCCGGGCATCGACGCCGAGGAGCGCAACCAGAGCGAGGCCATCGCCTGGAACCTGCGCGTGATGGCGCGGCTGAAAACCCCGATCATCGCCACCGTAATCGGTGAGGGTGGTTCTGGCGGCGCGCTGGCCATCGGTGTCTGCGACCAGTTGAACATGCTGCAATACTCCACCTACTCGGTGATTTCGCCAGAAGGCTGCGCTTCGATCCTGTGGAAGACTTCCGACAAGGCGGCTGATGCGGCCGAGGCCATGGGCATTACTGCCGAGCGCCTGAAGAGCCTGGACATCGTCGACAAGGTCATCCAGGAGCCGCTGGGCGGTGCCCACCGCGACCCGGTGAAAATGGCCGAAAGCGTCCGTGCCGACCTGGTGCAGCAACTGGACATGCTCGGCAAGTTCGACCACGACGCGCTGCTGGCCCGTCGTTACGACCGTCTGATGAGCTACGGCCTCTGATTCGATGATTTGTCCGGGGGCCGCTTTGCGGCCCTATCGCCGGCAAGCCAGACTCCCGCATGCGTCAGCATCTACGCGGACAATGTGGGAGCTGGCTTGCCGGCGAAAGGGGTGCAAAGCACCCCCTGCGATCTCAAGCCATGTGAGGCCCTCATGATCTACCTCACCCCTTGGCTCAACGCCCCCGCCTGGTACATCGCCTTCTCCGGCGGCCTCGATTCCACCGTCCTCCTGCACCTGCTGGCCCATCACGGCCGCAGCCACGCAACCCCGCCGCTGCGCGCCCTGCACATCCACCACGGCCTGCAACCCGCCGCCGACGCCTGGCCCGCCCATTGCCAAGCCATCTGCGACAGCCTTGGCATCGTACTGCAGGTCATCCACGTCCAGGTCAGCCCCGGCGCCAGCCTCGAACAGGCCGCCCGCAACGCCCGCTATGCCGCCTTCAAGCAGGTCCTCGGCCCAGGCGACATCCTGTTTACCGGCCAGCACCGCGACGACCAGGCCGAAACCTTGCTTTTCCGCCTGCTGCGCGGCGCCGGCCTGCGCGGCCTCTCGGCCATGCCCGGGCAGCGGCCACTGGGGCAGGGCACGCTGGTCAGGCCGCTATTGGCGATACCGCGCCAGCAACTGCATGACTATGCCCTGACTCACGGTTTGCGCTGGATCGAAGACCCGTCGAACAGCGACACGGCGTTCGCACGCAATTACCTGCGTGGCGAAGTGTTCCCGGTGTTGCAGCAGCGCTGGCCGCAGGCCGGCCAGAATCTCGCGCGCTGTGCAGAAAATCTGGGCGAGGCACTGGGCCTGCTGGATGAAGTGGCATCAAGCGACCTGGCCAAAGCCGGGGAGGGCGCAGCGCCAGCCTGGGCCGGCCTGGATTCGTTGGACCTGGCAACGCTTGGTGCATTGTCGCCTGCCCGTCAGCGCAATGCGCTGCAGTACTGGCTAAACAGCAGAACCCGCCTGCCTGATGCCCGTCATTGGGCGGGCTGGGATGACCTGCGCGACGCAGCCGAGGATGCGCAACCTGTCTGGCGGCTTGCCGACGGTCGGTTGCTGCGCAGTCACGGGCGAATCTGGTGGTTGAGTGGCGACTGGCTGGAGCAACCGACGGGTAGGGTACGCTGGCGTGATCCTGCACAAGCACTGGTGTTGCCGGGCAACGGCAACGTGCGTGTTGTCTGCCCCCAGCTGCACGGTGAACTGCACGTCGGCTACCGTCAGGGCGGCGAGATACTGGATATCCCCGGCCGTGGCCGACGCGACCTGAAGCGCCTGCTCAACGAGCTGCAAGTCCCGCACTTCGTGCGCCCGCGGCTGCCCCTGCTGTATGGCGGCGAGCGCCTGCTGGCGGTGGCCAACCTGCCCGGACTGGGGCAGGCGGATTGCCAGCTTCACTGGCAGCCTCCGACGAACGCGCAAGGTTTGAGCTGAAGGGTACATTCCGGTAGACTACCCTCCCTTCTTGATACAACTTCTGTGCGTTCCTCGGAAACACGGCAGTTGCCGATTACCAAGCAGTTTTTTGCTGAGCTGATTCTGGAAATGACGAGCGAGCTCCATGCCGGGGATATCCCTGGTCTGTACAGACGCGGCAGTTTTTCGAGATGCACTGTGATTGACGCAGGTGATCGGGGGCTTCGGCCTTCCTTCGCTTTCTCCGGCGGCGCTGGCCGCCTTAACGCAGACTTCTAGGGTTTTTCATGACGCGCTACATATTCGTCACGGGCGGTGTTGTTTCTTCATTGGGGAAAGGCATTGCCTCCGCTTCCCTGGCGGCCATCCTGGAAGCGCGGGGCCTGAAGGTCACCATGCTCAAACTGGATCCGTACATCAACGTCGATCCGGGCACCATGAGCCCGTTCCAGCACGGTGAAGTGTTCGTCACCCACGATGGCGCCGAGACCGACCTCGACCTGGGCCACTACGAGCGGTTCATCCGCACCACGATGACCCAGAACAACAACTTCACCACCGGCCGGGTGTACGAGCACGTGCTGCGCAAGGAGCGCCGTGGTGACTACCTGGGCGCGACCATCCAGGTCATCCCGCACATCACCGACGAAATCAAGCGCCGCATCATCAAGGGTGCCGGCGACGCGGACGTGGCGATGGTCGAGATTGGTGGCACGGTGGGTGACATCGAGTCGCAACCGTTCCTTGAGGCTATTCGCCAGCTGCGTTTCGAAGTGGGCGCCAAGCGCGCCATGCTGATGCACCTGACGCTTGTTCCTTATATCGCCACTGCCGGCGAGACCAAGACCAAGCCGACCCAGCATTCGGTCAAGGAGCTGCGCTCCATCGGTCTGCAGCCTGATGTGCTGGTCTGCCGCTCCGATCACCCGATCGACAGCTCGTCGCGCCGCAAGATCGCCCAGTTCACCAACGTTGAAGAACGCGCGGTGATTGCCCTGGAAGACGCCGACACCATCTACAAGATCCCGGGCATCCTGCATTCGCAAGGCCTGGACGATTTTGTCGTCGAGCGCTTCGGCCTGCAGTGCGACAGTGCTGACCTGTCCGAATGGGACGCCGTGGTCGATGCCAAGCTCAATCCCGAGCAGGAAGTCACCATTGCCATGGTCGGCAAGTACATGGAGCTGCTGGATGCCTACAAGTCGCTGATCGAAGCGATGAGCCATGCCGGCATCAGCAACCGCACCAAGGTCAACCTGCGCTACATCGACTCCGAAGACATCGAGAACCAGGGCACCAGCCTGCTCGAAGGCGCCGACGCCATCCTGGTACCGGGCGGTTTCGGCCTGCGCGGCGTGGAAGGCAAGATCACCGCGGTGCAATACGCCCGTGAGAACAAGGTGCCGTACCTGGGTATCTGCCTGGGCATGCAAGTGGCGGTGATCGAATTCGCCCGCAACGTGATGGGCTGGAAAGACGCCAACTCCACCGAGTTCGACCGCAATAGCGGCCACCCGGTAGTCGGCCTGATCACCGAGTGGGCAGATGCTACCGGTGCGGTCGAAACCCGCAACGAAACTTCGGATCTGGGCGGGACCATGCGTCTGGGCGCACAGGACTGCCAGCTGGCTGCCGGTTCCAAGGTGCACGACTGCTACGGCAAGGACGTGATCACCGAGCGCCACCGTCACCGCTACGAAGTGAACAACAACCTGCTGCCACAACTGGTCGATGCCGGCCTGGTGGTTTCGGGCCGTTCCGAAGACGGCGCGCTGGTGGAAGTGGTCGAGTCCAAGGATCACCCATGGTTCGTTGCCTGCCAGTTCCACCCGGAATTCACTTCCACCCCGCGTGATGGCCACCCGCTGTTCAGCGGCTTCGTCAAGGCGGCCCTGGCCCAGAAGAACAAGGCCTGATTTTTCAGGTCTTTGATGAGTTTTCCGACGGTTAAGACCGCGCAAGGCTCAGTTCTCGGGTAAAGTACGCCCCGATCTCCCCCTGACCGCTCGGTCAGGGGTTGCTTTTGCCAGGCCTGCCTGCTGCGTCCCCGCCTGGTGAAAGGCAAGAATTTCCTAAAGCTGCGTTGTTTTCGTCAATTCTGGAGTGCTTACAACAATGGCAAAAATCGTCGACATCAAAGGTCGTGAAGTTCTCGATTCGCGTGGCAACCCCACCGTGGAAGCCGATGTACTGCTCGACAACGGCATCATCGGCAGCGCCTGCGCGCCGTCCGGTGCTTCCACTGGCTCGCGCGAAGCGCTTGAGCTGCGTGATGGCGACAAGAGCCGTTACATGGGCAAGGGCGTGCTGAAGGCCGTCGCCAACATCAACGGCCCGATCCGTGACCTGCTGCTGGGCAAGGACCCTTCCGAGCAGAAGGCCCTGGACCGCGCCATGATCGAACTGGACGGTACCGAGAACAAGGCCAAGCTGGGCGCCAACGCCATCCTGGCTGTCTCCCTGGCTGCCGCCAAGGCCGCTGCCCAGGACCAGGACCTGCCGCTGTACGCGCACATCGCCAACTTGAACGGCACCCCGGGCCAGTACTCGATGCCGGTTCCGATGATGAACATCATCAACGGCGGCGAGCACGCCGACAACAACGTCGACATCCAGGAGTTCATGGTGCAGCCGGTTGGCGCCAAGACCTTCTCCGACGGCCTGCGCATGGGCACCGAAATCTTCCACCACCTCAAAGCCGTGCTCAAGGCCCGTGGCCTGAACACCGCCGTAGGTGACGAAGGTGGCTTCGCGCCGAACCTGGCTTCCAACGAAGACGCCCTGGCCGCCATCGCCGAAGCCGTCGAGAAAGCCGGCTACAAGCTGGGCACCGACGTAACCCTGGCCCTGGACTGCGCAGCGTCCGAATTCTACGAAGACGGCAAGTACAACCTGTCTGGCGAAGGCAAGTCGTTCGACGCCGAAGGCTTTGCCGAGTACCTGAAAGGCCTGACCGAGCGTTTCCCGATCATCTCGATCGAAGACGGCCTGGACGAGTCCGACTGGGCAGGCTGGAAGATTCTCACCGACAAGATCGGCGAAAAGGTTCAGTTGGTTGGCGACGACCTGTTCGTGACCAACACCAAGATCCTCAAGGAAGGCATCGAGAAGGGCATCGGTAACTCGATCCTGATCAAGTTCAACCAGATCGGCTCGCTGACCGAAACCCTGGAAGCCATCCAGATGGCCAAGGCTGCCGGCTACACTGCCGTGATCTCGCACCGCTCCGGTGAAACCGAAGATTCGACCATTGCCGACCTGGCCGTGGGTACCGCTGCCGGCCAGATCAAGACCGGTTCGCTGTGCCGTTCCGATCGCGTTTCCAAGTACAACCAGCTGTTGCGCATCGAAGAGCAACTGGGTGCCAAAGCGGTATACCGTGGTCGTACCGAGTTTCGCGGCTAAGCAAGAGATGGTAAAAAGACAGTCGCCGGAGCTGTAGGAACGTTCGTACTGAATTTTCCTACAATCCTCCAACGGGTTTCTGTCTGCGAAGCCTGGCCTCGGCCAGGCTTCGTGCTATTCGAAACCCCGAACTGGACCCCATGACTGAAAAGCGTGCGGCGGTCTTTTTTACCTGGATACCATCATGCGCAGTCCTTATTGGTTGTTCCTCGTCCTGCTCCTGCTGCTGGGTGGCCTGCAGTACCGCCTGTGGGTGGGTAATGGCAGCCTCGCGCAAGTGACCGAGCTACAGCAGCAGATCGCCGAGCAGCATGCCGAAAACGAGCGCCTGCTCGAGCGGAACCGCGTGCTCGATGCCGAAGTGCTGGAGTTGAAAAAAGGCATGGAGACCGTTGAAGAACGGGCTCGCCACGAATTGGGAATGGTCAAAGAGGGCGAAACCCTCTTCCAGTTGCCACAGAAATGATCGATACCTTGCCGGCCTTCTGGGCCGTGATTCCTGCTGCGGGCGTAGGTGCCCGCATGGCTGCCGACCGCCCCAAGCAATACCTGGAGCTGGCCGGGCAGACCCTTCTTGAGCACAGCCTCGACTGTTTTCTTGGCCATCCCGCGCTCAAGGGCGTGGTGGTCAGCATTGCCGAAGATGACCCCTATTGGCCCGGCCTGCGCTGCGCCCGTGATTCGCGCATCCAGCGCGCGGCGGGTGGCCGCGAGCGTGCCGACTCGGTGCTGAACGCGTTGCTGTTGCTGCATGCCCAAGGGGCGGCGGACAGCGACTGGGTGCTGGTGCACGATGCCGCGCGGCCGAACCTGGCGCGCAGCGACCTGGACAAGCTGTTGTCGGAGCTGGCGGACGACCCGGTGGGCGGCCTGCTGGCGGTGCCGGCACGCGATACCCTGAAGCGTGCCGACAGCAATGGGCGAGTGAGCGCCACCGTTGATCGCAGTACGATCTGGCAGGCGTATACACCGCAGATGTTCCGCCTGGGGGCCCTGCATCGGGCGCTGGCCGAGTGCCTGGTGTCGGATGTGGTGGTGACCGATGAGGCCTCTGCCATCGAATGGTCCGGCCAGGCGCCGCGGCTGGTCGAAGGGCGCAGTGACAATATCAAGGTGACCCGGCCGGAAGACCTGGAGTGGCTGCGCCAGCGTTGGTCGGGTAGACGCTGAGCTCGCTGGGTCCGCTTCGCGGCCCAATCGCCGGCAAGCCAGCTCGCACAGTAACCGCGATGCCCTCAGGTCTGTGGGGACCCTGTGGGAGCTGGCTTGCCGGCGATTGGGCCGCGAAGCGGACCGCTTTGCAATCAGATCCCGCGATACTCCGGTAACCCCGCCAACCCTTCCTTCAGGTAATCCACCAGGCGCCGCACCTTCGGCGACAGGTGCCGCTGCTGCGGATACAACGCCCATACCGCAGTATTCGGCGGCTGGTGCGCCTCCAGCAGCGAGACCAATGCGCCGCTGTTGAAATGTTCCCGTACGTAATAGTCCGGCAACTGGCACAAGCCGATGCCTTGCAATGCCGCATCCAGCACCGCCTGACCGCTGTTGCAACGCCAGTTACCCTGAACCCGCTGGCTGATCTCGCGGCCGTCCTGCTGCAACGCCCACAAGTCCGAGCTGCCCACCAGGCAGTTGTGCCGCGCCAGCTCCGACAGGCTGTGCGGTCGGCCATAGCGCTCCAGGTAAGCCGGCGAGGCACACAGGTACATGCGTCGGGGCGCCAGGCGGGTGGCCACCAGCCGCGAGTCGGCCAGCCGGCCCAGACGGATCGCCAGGTCCATGCCTTCATGCAGCAGGTCAAGGGTGTTGTTGCTCAGTTCAACGTCCACCCGCAATTGCGGGTACAGCGCCATGAACCGCGTCACCAGTGGCACGATGAAACGCTCGCCGTAGGCCACCGCGCAGGTCATGCGCAGCAGCCCTTTGGGCTCGCTGGCCAGGTCACCCATGGCGCGCAGGGCTTCCTCACGGCCATCCTGCAGGCGCTGGCAATGCTGCAGAAAGGTCTGCCCGGCCTCGCTCAGGGTTACCCGGCGGGTGCTGCGGTACAGCAGGCGTGTTTGCAGGCGCTCTTCCAGCCGGGCTATCTGCCGGCTGATGTGCGACGAGGAGACGCCCAGGCGTTCGGCTGCCGCCGTGAACTGCCCCGACTCGGCCACGGCGACGAATTCGTCTATGCCTTCCCAGCGGCTGCTCATGGATTATCCCTGTATGGCAATAATGTTTTGTCTTGGCCCGGATTATTCATCAAATGAGGGTGAATTACACTGCCAGCCTGAATCGCCACTCTGTCTGGAGACCTTTGATGATCAAGTCCCGTGCTGCCGTAGCCTTTGAAGCCAAGAAACCCCTGGAAATCGTCGAAGTCGACGTGGCCATGCCCAAGGCGGGTGAGGTGCTGCTGCGCGTGGTCGCCAGTGGTGTCTGCCACACCGACGCCTACACCCTGTCCGGTGCCGACCCGGAGGGGATCTTCCCGTCGATCCTCGGCCACGAAGGCGGCGCGATCGTCGAAGCGGTAGGTGAGGGCGTGACCTCGGTGGCCGTCGGCGACCATGTGATCCCGCTGTACACACCGGAATGCGGCAAGTGCAAGTTCTGCCTCTCGGGCAAGACCAACCTGTGCCAGGCCATCCGTGCCACCCAGGGCAAGGGTCTGATGCCGGACGGCACCACGCGCTTCTCCTATAAGGGCCAGCAGCTGTTCCACTACATGGGTACCTCGACCTTCTCCGAGTACACCGTGCTGCCGGAAATCTCGGTGGCCAAGATCCAGAAGGAAGCGCCGCTGGAGAAGGTGTGCCTGCTGGGCTGCGGCGTCACTACCGGCATCGGTGCGGTGCTCAATACCGCCAAAGTCAAGCCGGGTGACACCGTGGCCATCTTCGGCCTCGGCGGCATCGGCCTGTCGGCAGTGATCGGTGCGGTGAAGGCCAAGGCCTCGCGCATCATCGCCATCGACATCAACCCGGCCAAGTTCGAGATCGCCCGCCAGCTGGGCGCCACCGACTGCATCAACCCGAAAGACTACGACCGGCCGATCCAGGAAGTCATCGTCGACCTCACCGACGGCGGCGTGGACTTCTCCTTCGAATGCATCGGTAATGTCCAGCTGATGCGTGCGGCGCTGGAATGCTGCCACAAGGGCTGGGGCGAATCTGTGATCATCGGTGTAGCCGGTGCCGGCCAGGAAATCGCCACCCGTCCGTTCCAGCTGGTCACCGGCCGCGTCTGGCGCGGTTCGGCGTTCGGCGGCGTGCGCGGCCGCAGCGAGCTGCCAAGCTACGTGGAAATGTCCGAGAAGGGCGAGATTCCGCTGGATACCTTCATCACCCATACCATGGGGCTGGAAGACATCAACAAGGCCTTTGACCTGATGCACGAAGGCAAGAGCATCCGCAGCGTGATCCACTTCTGAGGTGAGCCATGAGCCTGGATAACATCTCCTGCCAGAAGAGCTTCGGCGGCTGGCACAAGCGTTACCGGCATCACTCCAAGGTGCTGGGCTGCGACATGGTATTTGCCGTGTACCTGCCGCCGCAGGCGGAGCAGGGTGAGAAGCTGCCGGTGCTGTACTGGCTCAGCGGCCTGACCTGCACCGACGAGAACTTCATGCAGAAGGCCGGCGCCCAGCGCCTGGCCGCCGAGCTGGGGCTGATCATCGTTGCCCCGGACACCAGCCCGCGTGGCGAGCAGGTGCCGGGTGACCCGGACGGTGCCTGGGACTTCGGCCTGGGTGCCGGCTTCTACCTCAACGCGACTCAGCAACCCTGGGCCCAGCACTACCGGATGCACGACTACGTGGTGCAGGAGTTGCCGGCGCTGATCGAGGCGCACTTCCCGGCATCGGCCGAGCGCAGCATCAGCGGCCACTCCATGGGCGGGCATGGTGCGCTGGTGTGCGCCTTGCGCAACCCGGGGCGGTACCGCTCGGTGTCCGCGTTCTCGCCGATCAGCAACCCGATGGATTGCCCGTGGGGCGAAAAGGCCTTCAGCCGCTACCTGGGTGAAGACCGCGCGCGCTGGCGTGAATGGGATGCCAGCGTATTGCTGGCCGAAACCCCTGCTGGGGAGTGCCCGCCGTTGCTGGTGGACCAGGGCGACCGTGACGACTTCCTCGAGAAGCAGCTCAAGCCCGAAGCGCTTGAGCAGGCGGCACGCAAAGGCGGCCATGAGCTGACCCTGCGCCTGCAGCCTGGCTATGACCACAGCTACTACTTCATTGCCAGCTTCATCGAAGAGCACCTGCGTCATCATGCGGTGGCGCTGGGGCGGGTGTAGGGCATAGCCAAGGTGTTTGCCTCATCGCCAGCAAGCCAGCACCCACAGGTATTTCACAGGTCTGATCGGCTGTGGTGATCCTGGGGGAGCTGGCTTGCCGGCGATGGGCTGCGAAGCAGCCCCTATGCCTCAAAAGCAGGTAGAATCACGCCCTGACTCATTCAGGGCGTTTTTTTATGCGTATTGGCCACGGCTACGATGTGCACCGCTTCTGCGACGGTGATTTCATTACCCTGGGCGGGGTGCGTATCCCGCACAAATACGGCCTCCTGGCCCACTCCGATGGCGACGTACTGCTGCATGCCCTGAGCGACGCCTTGCTCGGCGCGGCAGCGCTGGGCGACATCGGCAAGCACTTCCCCGACACCGACCCGCAGTTCAAGGGCGCCGACAGCCGCGCGCTGCTGCGTCATGTGGTCGCTATCGTCCAGGCCAAGGGCTGGAAGGTTGGCAACGTAGACGCCACCATCGTCGCCCAGGCGCCGAAAATGGCCCCTCATATCGAGACCATGCGCCAGCTGATCGCCGAAGACCTCAAGGTTGAACTCGACCAGGTCAACGTCAAGGCCACCACTACCGAGAAGCTTGGCTTCACCGGCCGCGAGGAGGGGATCGCCGTGCATTCGGTTGCCCTGCTGCTGCCAGCATGACTGAACTCGAACTGCTGGGCCCGCGTGCATCGGGCGAACCACTGGGCACTGCCGTGCTCAAGGCTGTGGCGGAAGACTTCCAGGTCGACGAGGTGCTGGATATCCCGCTGTCCGGCCAAGGCGAACATCTGTGGCTGTGGGTCGAGAAGCGCGACCTGAACACCGAAGAAGCCGCCCGCCGCCTGGCTCGCGCTGCTGGCGTGCCGGCGCGCAGTATCAGCTACGCCGGGCTCAAGGACCGTCAGGCGCTGACCCGCCAGTGGTTCAGCCTGCACCTGCCAGGCAAGGCCGACCCCGACCTGTCGCGGGCCGAAGACGCCAGCCTGCGTGTGCTCAAGCAGGTGCGCCACCAGCGTAAGCTGCAGCGTGGTGCGCATTCGGCCAACGGCTTCACCCTGCGCCTGACTGCGCTTGCCGCTGATCACCAGGCCGTGGATGCACGCCTGGCACAGCTCAAGCAGCACGGCGTGCCCAACTACTTTGGCAGTCAGCGCTTCGGCCACGGCGGCGGCAACGTCCACGACGCCCTCGACTGGGCTGCACGCAAGGCCCTGCCCGAACAGCGCAACGTGCGCTCGCGGCTGCTGTCGGCCGGGCGCAGCTACCTGTTCAACCAGCTGTTGGCCGCGCGTGTGGCCGAGGGTAGCTGGGCGCAGGCCCAGGTTGGCGACCTGCTGGCGTTCACCGACAGCCGCAGCTTCTTTGCCGCGGGCGAGGCGGAATGTGTCGACCCGCGCCTGGCGATTCTCGACCTGCACCCGACCGGCCCGATGTGGGGCGAGGGCGCTTCGCCGGCCAGCGGCGCCACCGCGCAGCTTGAAAATGCTGTCGGCGCACGTCAGCCGGCACTTTGCCATTGGTTGGCCCTTGCGGGCATGGATCACGAACGGCGTATTCTGCGGCTCCCTATTGGCGGCCTGACGTGGCATTATCCCGAGCCTGATATCCTGCAACTGGAATTCGTCCTGCCGGCCGGATGCTTCGCCACCGTGGTGGTGCGCGAAGTCGTGGATCTGGTGTCGGCAGGGCAGACGGACAGCCCATGCGTATTCTGATTTCGAACGACGACGGTGTTACCGCACCAGGCCTCGCCGCGCTGCACGCTGCGCTGGCGGATTATGCCGAGTGCGCGGTGATCGCCCCGGACCAAGACAAGAGCGGCGCCAGCAGTTCGCTGACGCTCGACCGGCCACTGCACCCGCAGACCTTGGCCAACGGCTTCATCAGCCTCAACGGCACGCCGACCGACTGCGTGCACCTGGGGCTGAACGGGCTATTGCCGTACACGCCGGACATGGTCGTGTCGGGGATCAACCTCGGTGCCAACCTGGGCGATGACGTGCTGTACTCCGGCACGGTCGCCGCAGCACTGGAAGGCCGCTTCCTCGGCGGTACTTCGCTGGCGTTTTCGCTGCTGTCGCGCCAGCCGGACAATCTCCCTACTGCCGCGTATATCGCCCGCCGCCTGGTTGAGGCACAGTCGCGCCTGGAGCTGCCACCACGCACTGTACTCAACATCAACATCCCCAACTTGCCGCTGGAGCACATCCGTGGCATCCAGCTCACCCGCCTGGGGCACCGGGCCCGGGCGGCGGCGCCAACCAAGGTGGTCAATCCGCGCGGCAAGGAAGGCTACTGGATCGCTGTGGCCGGTGATGCCGAGGACGGCGGCCCGGGCACCGACTTCCATGCGGTGATGCAAGGCTATGTATCGATCACCCCGCTGCAGCTCGACCGCACCTTCAATGACGCCTTCGAACAGCTCGACGGCTGGCTGGAGGGCGTGCTCTGATGCGCGAGGACGATATGCTGCGGCGTGGTATCGGCATGACCTCCCAACGTACCCGGGAGCGGTTGATCCAGCGCCTGTGCGAAGAAGGCGTTGCGAACACCAAGGTGCTCGACGTGATCCGTCGCACCCCGCGGCATCTGTTCGTCGACGAAGCGCTGGCGCACCGCGCCTATGAAGACACCGCGCTGCCAATCGGCCACAACCAGACCATCTCGCAACCGTTCATGGTTGCGCATATGAGCGAGTTGCTGCTCGAGGCCGGCCCGCTGGACAAGGTGCTGGAAATCGGCACCGGCTCGGGTTACCAGACGGCGATCCTGGCCCAGCTGGTCGAGCGGGTCTTCTCGGTAGAGCGAATCAAGGTGCTGCAGGACCGGGCCAAGGAGCGCCTGGTGGAACTGAACCTGCGCAACGTGGTGTTCCGCTGGGGCGACGGTTGCGAGGGCTGGCCGGCGCTGGCGCCGTACAACGGCATCATCGTCACCGCCGTGGCGCCGGAGGTGCCGCAGGCGCTGCTTGACCAGCTGGCACCGGGTGGCCGCATGGTGATCCCGGTGGGGCCAGCGGGCGAAACCCAGCAGCTGATGCTGATCGTGCGCGAGGAGCATGGGTTTTCCCGTCGCGTGCTGGGCGCCGTGCGTTTCGTGCCGCTGCTCAATGGCCCGCTGGCCTGAGCAGTGCAGGCGCGAGCCACGCGGTATTTTTACGCGCTCGGCGAATTCTTGCAGTTTCACCCTGTCTATCTGGCGGAGTGCTAGCGCGCAACGAGCGCCGGGGTATTGCGAATGCCTTTGATACCCGCCTGCCAATACCGGCCGGCTTGGTTATAATTGCAACAATATTGCATTTCTTGTCTTCATATCGTTTTTCGGCACCATGAGGGGAGCGCGGGTGGGTCACACAGTCATTCGGCAGCGCAAGGACGGGTCGGGCTTCAAGCTTCTGCTGATTGCATTGGCCATGGGCACGTTCCTGGCGGGTTGCTCGAGCACCAGCAGCAACAGCGCGCGGGTGGTCGACCGCAACAACACCGTGCCCAAGCGCCCGACGGTGACCTCCGGCCAATACATCGTCAAGCCAGGGGATACGCTGTTCTCGATCGCCTTCCGTTATGGCTGGGATTACAAGGAGCTGGCAGCCCGCAACGGCATCCCGGCGCCTTACACCATTCGCCCGGGCCAGCCGATTCGTTTCAGCAGCGGTTCCACCAGCAGCACCACGGTGGTGTCCAGCCCGTCCTCGTCAAGCCGCACCACGGTCACCCGGCGCCCTGTTGGCAGCCCTGCCCCGGCGCCCGCCAACACCGGCAAGCCAGCTACGCCGACACCTTCCACCAGCGCGCCGGTGGTGGCAACCGTGCCGGCTGCGGAGCGCGCAGTAGGCGGCTGGACCTGGCCGGCCAACGGTGTGCTGATTGGAAAATTTGCTTCAAACGGTAGTTTGAATAAAGGCATTGATATCGCCGGTGATTTGGGACAGCCTGTTTTTGCTGCGTCTGATGGTGCAGTGGTCTACGCCGGGAGTGGTTTGAGGGGCTACGGCGAGCTGATCATCATCAAGCACAGCGATACCTACGTCAGTGCCTACGGTCACAACCGCAGGCTGTTGGTTCGGGAGGGGCAGCAGGTCAAGGCAGGGCAGTCGATTGCTGAAATGGGGTCCACGGGCACTGATCGGGTGAAGCTGCATTTCGAGATTCGCCGCCAGGGCAAACCCGTCGATCCGCTCCAGTTCCTGCCACGTCGTTGACCTTTGTACCCCCGCCTGTTCCTGTGATGTAGAGGGGACAGGCTCTTGCGCTGCCAGGGATGAAGGTGCCGCTCGAGTCTGAGTTCGAACTCAGCAAAGGACTATAACAATGGCTCTCAGTAAAGAAGTGCCGGAGTTTGACATCGACGATGACGTCCTCCTGATGGAGACGGGAATCGTTTTGGAAACGGATGTGGTGTCAGACGAACCTGCTGTATCTTCGGTTCGGACGAGGGCCAAGTCGGGCTCTTCGCTCAAGCAACACAAGTACATCGATTACAGCCGGGCGCTCGATGCCACCCAGCTGTATCTCAACGAGATTGGTTTCTCGCCTCTGCTTTCGCCAGAAGAGGAAGTGCACTTTGCGCGCTTGTCGCAAAAGGGCGACCCTGCTGGCCGCAAGCGCATGATCGAAAGCAACCTGCGCCTGGTTGTAAAAATTGCCCGTCGTTACGTGAATCGTGGCCTGTCGCTGCTCGACCTGATCGAGGAGGGCAACCTGGGGCTGATCCGTGCGGTCGAGAAGTTCGATCCGGAACGTGGCTTCCGTTTCTCGACCTATGCGACCTGGTGGATTCGCCAGACCATCGAGCGGGCGATCATGAACCAGACGCGCACCATTCGCCTGCCAATCCACGTGGTCAAGGAGCTGAACGTCTACCTGCGCGCCGCGCGTGAGCTGACCCAGAAACTCGATCACGAACCCTCGCCAGAAGAAATCGCCACCTTGCTGGAGAAGCCGGTCGCCGAGGTCAAGCGCATGCTCGGCCTGAACGAGCGGGTCTCTTCGGTAGATGTGTCGCTCGGCCCTGACTCGGACAAGACCCTGCTCGATACCCTGACCGATGATCGCCCGACCGACCCGTGCGAACTGCTGCAGGATGACGACCTGTCGCAGAGCATCGATCAATGGCTAGGCGAGTTGACCGACAAGCAGCGTGAAGTGGTGGTGCGCCGCTTCGGCCTGCGTGGGCATGAAAGCAGCACGCTGGAGGATGTTGGCCTGGAGATTGGCCTGACCCGTGAACGGGTGCGGCAGATTCAGGTAGAAGGGCTCAAGCGCCTGCGCGAGATCCTTGAGAAGAACGGCCTGTCCAGCGAGTCGTTGTTTCAGTAGCTGAGGCTGCAACATTAAAAACGCCCCGATAGCCTCGGGGCGTTTTTGTGTGCGTCATTTTCGCAGCACAAGGCTGCTCCTGCAGAGATACAGGATCATGCAGGCCCTCCCGGTCTCTTGTGGGAGCAGCCTTGTGCTGCGAATGGGCGGCCAAGCAGCCCCAAAATCTGCCAGCCACAGCAGATGTCGAATATGTACTGCGCCACCCCGGTAACATTGCATGTAAGCCTTTTCTTACTTGTTTTGTAAGCTATCTATGCATGCCTCAGTAAATCATTGTCGTTTCCAGCGCCTGTATTTTTCCAAGCCATTGAAAGTCATGGATTATTCGGCCGTGAGGAAATGTGTCCAGTGCAATACCTTGTGAGGTTTCGCGCTTGCTCGCTCAGCTCAACCCGCTAGTATTCGAACTGTGCACAGGGACATGCACAGGCTTTCAGGATGAAGGCCAGGGACATCGCAAGAAGCGATTTCATCAGGACGATGTTCAGGACAAGCAGGGACTACGGAAAAAAATGTGGGCGGGTCAAACCGCCCCTTTTTTTTGCCCGCAGAAAAACAAAAAAGGCCCCGAGGGGCCTTTGTCGTGTCCGGGTGCTATCAGCGCGCCAGGTCTGCAATCTTGCCAGTCTTGCCGTCCCATTCTGCAGCGTCCGGCAGGGCTTCCTTACGCTCGGTGATGTTCGGCCAGACTTCCGCCAGTTCGGCGTTCAGCTCGATGAAGTTCTCCATGCCCGAAGGCACTTCGTCTTCCGAGAAGATGGCTTGCGCTGGGCACTCCGGCTCGCACAGAGCGCAGTCGATGCACTCGTCCGGGTGGATGACCAGGAAGTTCGGGCCTTCGTAGAAGCAGTCCACCGGACAGACTTCCACGCAGTCGGTGTATTTGCATTTGATGCAGTTGTCGGTGACGACGAAGGTCATTTCTAGTTCTCTCCTCAGGCGACGGCGGCGGCCCTTCCTCTCAGGGCCGCGCGGTTTACAGGTATGTGGCTGCAGGCCAGGCTAGTAACCTGCAGCACCAGCAAACCGCGGCGGATTCTACCAGCTTGTAATGGGCGCCGTTATAACAGGTTCTTTAGTTGATATAGCATTTCGATAGCTTGACGCGGGGTCATGTCGTCAAGTTGCAGCTTGCCCAGCTTGTCGATGGCCGGGTGGGGCAGGCTGGCGAACAGATCGCTCTGGTGCGGAACCTGTGGCGCGTCCTTCGCTTTCTGCGCTGCTGGCTGTTCATGTGGCAGGCTGGTGGTTTCCAGGCGCCCCAGGTGTTCGCGGGCACGCTGGATGACCACCGTCGGTACGCCGGCCAGTTGCGCCACGGCCAGGCCGTAGCTCTGGCTGGCGGGGCCAGGCAGCACGTGGTGCAGGAACACGATGCGCTCGTTGTGCTCGGTGGCGTTCAGGTGCACGTTGGCCACCAGTGGCTCGCTTTCGGGCAGCACGGTGAGCTCGAAATAATGCGTGGCGAACAGCGTGTAGGCACGCAGCTGGGCCAGGCGCTCGGCGGCGGCCCAGGCCAGCGACAGGCCGTCGAAGGTGCTGGTGCCGCGGCCCACTTCGTCCATCAACACCAAGCTGCGGTCGGTGGCATTGTGCAGGATGTTGGCGGTTTCGCTCATCTCGACCATGAAGGTCGAGCGCCCACCGGCCAGGTCGTCGCTGGAGCCGATGCGGGTGAAGATACGGTCGACCAGTGACAGCTCGCAGGAGGCCGCCGGGACGAAGCTGCCGATGTGCGCCAGCAGCACGATCAGGGCGGTCTGGCGCATGTAGGTGGACTTACCGCCCATGTTCGGGCCGGTGATGATCAGCATGCGGGTGCTGTTGTCCAGGCCCAGGTCGTTGGCCACGAACGGCGTTGTCAGTACCTGTTCCACTACCGGGTGGCGACCTTGCTCGATGCGCAGGCACGGTTCATCGACGAAGCGTGGGCAGTTCAGGTCGAGGTTCAGTGCCCGCTCGGCGAGGTTGCTGAGCACATCCAGTTCGGCCAGCGCGGCGGCGCTGTCCTGCAGCGGCGCCAGGTGGCTGATCAGGGTTTCCAGCAGCGCATCGTAGAGCATCTTTTCGCGGGCCAGGGCGCGGCTCTTGGCCGACAGCGCCTTGTCCTCGAACGCTTTCAGCTCGGGGGTGATGAAGCGCTCCGCGCCCTTCAGGGTCTGGCGCCGGATATAGTCGCCCGGTGCCTGCTCGGCCTGCTTGGTAGGCAGTTCGATGAAGTAGCCGTGCACGCGGTTGTAGCCGACCTTGAGGTTGGCAAGACCGGTGCGCGCCTTTTCCCGGGCTTCTAGGTCGATCAGGAACTGGCCGGCGTTTTCGCTGATCGCCAGCAGATCGTCCAGTTCGTTGTCATAGCCCGCCTTGAGCACGCCGCCATCGCGGATCACCGCCGGCGGGTTGTCGACCACAGCCCGCTCCAGCAGGCTGGCCAGCTCCGGATAGGTGCCGGTGATGGCGGCCAGGCGTGCCAGGTGTGGCGCCTCCAGCTCGGTCATGGCGTTTTGCAGCTCGGGCAGCGCGCCGAGGGCATCACGCAGGCGGGCCAGGTCGCGAGGACGGGCATTGCGCAGGCCGATTCGGGCGAGGATCCGCTCGATGTCGCCAATTTCCTTCAGCTGTGGCTGCAGCTTCTCGAACCGGTAGCTGTCGAGCAGGCAGCGGATCGAATCCTGACGCGCCTGCAGCACCTTGAGGTCGCGTAACGGGCGGTTCAGCCAGCGGCTCAGCAGGCGGCTTGCCATGGCGGTCTGGCAGCGGTCGATTACCGACTGCAGGGTGTTGTCACGCCCGCCCGCCAGGTTGATGTCCAGCTCCAGGTTGCGGCGGCTGGCGCCGTCGAGGATCACCGTGTCGTCCAGGCGCTCGTGGCGCAGGCTGCGCAGGTGCGGCAGGGCGGTACGCTGGGTTTCCTTGGCGTAGGTCAGCAGGCAGCCGGCGGCGCCAATGGCCAGGGTCAGCTTGTCGCAGCCAAAGCCCTTGAGGTCCTTGGTCGCGAACTGCTGGCACAGCGCCTTGCGTGCCGAATCGCGGTCGAAGTCCCACGGTGCACGGCGGCGGGCGCCCGGGCGTTTTTCGGCAGGCAGGTCGCGCGGCCAGTCGTCGGGGATCAACAGTTCGACGGGGTTGAGGCGCTCGAGTTCGGCCAGCAGGTTTTCCCAGCCCTTGATCTCCTGCACGCTGAAGTTGCCGCTGGTGATGTCGAGCACGGCCAGGCCGAACAGGCGCTCGTCGCCCAGCAGCGCGGCAATCAGGTTGTCGCGGCGCTCGTCGAGCAGCGCCTCGTCACTGACCGTGCCTGGGGTGATGATGCGCACCACCTGGCGTTCGACGGGGCCCTTGCTGGTGGCCGGGTCGCCTATCTGCTCACAGATCACCACCGATTCGCCGAGCTTGACCAGCTTGGCCAGGTAGCCTTCCAGCGAATGGAACGGAATTCCGCACATGGGAATGGACTGCCCGGCCGACTGACCGCGCGCGGTCAGGGTGATATCCAGCAGTTTCGCGGCCTTCTTCGCATCTTCGTAGAAGATCTCGTAGAAGTCGCCCATGCGGTAGAACATCAGCTGGTCCGGGTGCTGGTTCTTCAGCTTCCAGTACTGCTGCATCATCGGTGTGTGTGCGGAAAGATCTGACATTCAGGGCCTTACAGCGGGTGATCTGGTTGGCGATGGTAAACCCGCAATGGTACAGGCTTTTTCGTTACGATGCAGGCGCCCGCGATGGGGCATGCGCGCGCAGCCCGGCGGGCAATGGTGGAGCTGCAGCGCGTTAGTCTCTAGAATGCGCGGCCCTCGATGAATGCCGTTAGCCGTGATTTGCGCGATGAATGTGTCCAGCCCTGTCCCTCATGTAAAGCAACAGCTGATCTACCTCCTTTATGGCGATCGCCGTATCTATCAGCTGGAAGCCAAGCTCAGCATCCTTACCGCCCTGGCACGTTGCAAGCCGGCGGAGTTGCCCACGATCCGAGTACTCACCGACCAGCCACAAGCCTTTGTCGGCTGGCCGGTGGAAGTGATCAGCCTGGACCCGCAGACCCTGCACGCATGGACCGGCGACGGCGGCTACACCCACCGACGCAAGGCATGCGCCATCGCCCTGGCCGGGAAGTGGGCAGACAAGACAGTGTTCATCGATACCGATACGGTGTTCCTGCAGTCGCCGCTGAAGCTGTTCAGCCAGGTCGATGCCGGGCAGTTCCTGGTCGACGAAGTGGAAATGAGCTGGGCCGAGGCCTCGCGCTGCGCGGACTACGGTAATTTCAGCGCAGGGCTGGCCGAGGCGGGCGATGCCCCGGCCGCTGATTTGCGGCTCTGCAACAGCGGTGTGATGGGTTTCACCCGCTGCAATGTCGGCGTCGCCGAGCGCGCTATCCCGCGCATCGATGCCTGGACGCCTTATGCCGGTGACCTGCACACCATTGAACAGATCGCCTTTTCCTTCGAACTGCACGGGGCGCAGCTCAATGAGGCGCGTGGCGTGATCAGCCACTACTTCGCGATGAAGCAGTACGTGCATGCCATCCTTGAAATTTTCTTCGCCAGACAGGGCGAAGGCTTCCATCCAGGAATGCCGGGCCTGGCCGTAAAAGTGCCGGCGCATCGCCCGGTGCCGTCGTGGCTGTCGCGGCTCTCGGTCAAGTGGAGTCTCAAGGGGGTGCCGCGGGAGCTGCGCGGCATCGGGCGCAAGCTGTTGTATGGCAGCGTGATGAGCCGTGACGACTACCAGCGCGCCTGCAAGGTGGTCTGGTGGCGTTCGGCAATTGAAGACATGCGCAAGCTCGACGGCCTGGACTGGAGCCAGGCATGGCCTGAAGGGCTACCGCGGCTCGGTCGGCGTGACGAGCGTGCGTTCAGCGAAATTGCCCGGGACAGCCTGCAGGTTTCCTGAGCCAGGGCGCTGTGCAGGGTGGTAGGGTAGAGGGCAGCCTTCAAGGAGCCCGACATGGACCCGATCACCACGCTTGCCATCCGCCTGGGTGAGCACCTGCGCCGCTTTAGCGCGCAGGTCACCACCGCCGAGTCCTGCACCGGCGGTGGCATTGCCGAGGCCATCACCCGCGTACCCGGCAGCTCGGCCTGGTTCGAGGCCGGCTACGTAACCTACTCCAACGCCCAGAAAACCCGCCAGCTCGGGGTGCCTGAGGCGTTGTTCGGTCAGGTCGGCGCAGTCAGTCAGGAAGTGGTCGAAGCCATGGTCCGTGGTGCGCAGGCCGCCAGCGGCGCGCGCTTCGCCGTGGCGGTGAGCGGCGTGGCCGGGCCGGACGGCGGTTCGCCTGCCAAGCCGGTAGGGACCGTGTGGCTGGCCTGGGGTGACGGTAGCCGTGTAGTGACCGAACGCCGGCACTTCAACGGCGACCGCGATGCGGTGCGCCGACAAACGGTGATCGCCGCGTTAGACGGCTTGTTACAGCTTGGTGCCGAGTAAATCGACGACAGGGGTTTGCGCGGGCGCTGGCCTGTGGAATAATACTGGCTACTTATACAGTTATTGCGGCCATCAGGGCCAAGTCGAACACGTGAGGATTTCAATGGACGACAACAAGAAGCGCGCCTTGGCTGCGGCCCTGGGTCAGATCGAACGCCAATTCGGCAAAGGTGCGGTCATGCGCATGGGTGACCATGAGCGCCAAGGTATTCCTGCCATCTCCACCGGTTCCCTGGGGCTGGATATCGCCCTGGGCATCGGCGGCCTGCCGAAAGGCCGTATCGTCGAGATCTACGGCCCGGAATCGTCGGGTAAGACCACGCTGACTCTGTCGGTCATCGCCGAAGCCCAAAAAAGTGGTGCTACCTGCGCCTTCGTCGACGCCGAACACGCCCTCGACCCCGAGTACGCCGGCAAGCTGGGCGTCAACGTCGACGACCTGCTGGTTTCGCAGCCGGATACCGGCGAACAGGCCCTGGAGATCACCGACATGCTGGTGCGCTCCAACGCCGTTGACGTGATCATCGTCGACTCCGTGGCCGCGCTGGTACCCAAGGCCGAGATCGAGGGCGAAATGGGCGACATGCACGTGGGCCTGCAGGCTCGCCTGATGTCCCAGGCGCTGCGCAAGATCACCGGTAACATCAAGAACGCCAACTGCCTGGTCATCTTCATCAACCAGATCCGTATGAAGATCGGTGTGATGTTCGGTAGCCCGGAAACCACTACCGGTGGTAACGCCCTGAAGTTCTACGCGTCGGTCCGCCTGGACATCCGCCGTACTGGCGCAGTCAAGGAAGGCGACGAAGTGGTTGGCAGCGAAACCCGCGTCAAGATCGTCAAGAACAAGGTTTCGCCACCGTTCCGTCAGGCCGAGTTCCAGATTCTCTACGGCAAAGGCATCTACCGTAACGGCGAGATCATTGACCTGGGTGTTTCCCAAGGCCTGGTCGAAAAATCCGGTGCCTGGTATGCCTACAAAGGCAACAAGATCGGTCAGGGCAAAGCCAACGCTGCCAAGTACCTGGCTGAGAACCCGGCTATCGGTACCGAAATCGAGAAGCAGATCCGTGAAAAGCTGCTGAAAGCCGGCGCTGCGGGTGAAGCGAACAAGGCTGCCGCCGCGGACGCCAGCGCCGACGACGTCGCTGATGCTGAAGCCGGTTATTGATTGCTCGGTAGTTAGTCGAACATGTCCGCCGTACTCGACACCCCCGTCGCCATCCGGCGGACAGCCATGGACCTGCTCGCGCGACGTGAGCACGGTCGCGTCGAGCTGACGCGCAAGTTGCGTCAGCGCGGCGCTTCGGATGAGCTGATCGAGCCCGAGCTCGACCGGCTTGCCGAAGAAGGGCTGCTCAGTGAAGCCCGCTACCTCGAAAGTTTCATCAGGTACCGTTCCGGCTCTGGCTATGGCCCTGCGCGCATTCGCGAAGAGCTGGGTCAGCGTGGCTTGGCGCGTGCTGATATCGACCAGGCGTTACGCGAGAGCGAGATCGACTGGCGCGAGCGCCTGCGTGAGGTGTGGCAGCGCAAGTTTGCCGGGCAGCCGCCGCATGACCCGCGCAGCCGCGCCCAGCAGACCCGGTTCCTCGCTTACCGGGGGTTCCCGATGGACATGATCGGCCGGCTGCTCAGCGGCCGGGATCTCGACGATTACTGACGGCTGGCGCTGCGCTGTCGCGCAGAGAGCTGATGCTGGGCGCACCGCGTACCCTGTGGGAGCGGGCGCTTTTTAAATTTTGCGCAAGACAGTTGCTCCTACAGGTAGGATCGACCCGTTATCAACTGACCTTCAACGCCTCCCTGGCCCGCTGCGTGGTATGCATTGGCTGCGGCTTGGCCCAGTTCTCCGACAGGTTGATAAAATCCACCAGCTCGCGCAGTCGGCCCTGATCCCGACCATTGAAAGCAAATGACAGGCGGGTCAGGTGGCTGTAATTGCCCACCTCATGTTCCGCACTGCTGTCCGCCTGCTGGTGATACCTGCCGCTCAGGCGCAAGTCGGCAAAGCCCTCCTGGATCTCATGCAGCGCCGCGTCGCTGAGCGGGTGATGCATGCGGATCACGAACTGGCTCTTCAGCCAGCGGCTGGAGTGATAGTTGCTGTAGAACTGGTTGATTTCCTCCACGGCCTCGTCGGCGCTGTGCACCAGGCGCACCAGCTTCAGGTCGGTGGGCAGGATGTAGCGGTTTTCTTCCAGCTGGCGGCTGATGAAGTCCAGGCAGTCGCGCCAGAAGCTGCCGCCGGGCGAATCCAGCAGCACCACCGGAACCAGCGGGCTCTTGCCCGTCTGGATCAGGGTCAG
>NZ_JABMCW010000150.1:0-13138 GCF_013179705.1 Pseudomonas sp. CM25
CACCGGTAACAATGTAGATACCGGGCAGGGTTATGAAGGGCGTGACCGCGAGCGCGACCTAGATATCGGCTATGCGGTGCAGAGCGGGGTGCTGAAGGGCCTGGGGATTCGGCTGCGCAACGCCATGGCCCGGTCCAACTACCGCAGTGACATCGACGAGAACCG
This sequence comes from Pseudomonas sp. CM25, assembly GCF_013179705.1. Taxonomy (NCBI): domain Bacteria; kingdom Pseudomonadati; phylum Pseudomonadota; class Gammaproteobacteria; order Pseudomonadales; family Pseudomonadaceae; genus Pseudomonas; species Pseudomonas sp. CM25. Next base: position 166 of record NZ_JABMCW010000150.1, read on the forward strand.
CCTGACCCTGGTGTACACCTGGCAGTTGCTGTAGCCCGTGCACCCACAATCGCGATTGCGTGTCAGCGCCGGATGAGGGTAGCGTCGGCAAACCACCTTTTCAGGAATGCCACCCTTGGACTCCATCACCCAAGCCGTTCTCGGCGCCGCCCTGCAAGGTACCGTGCTGGGCCGCATCCAGGGCCGCCGCTCGCTGCTTTACGGGGCGGCGCTGGGCACGCTGCCCGACCTGGATGTGATCATCCGCTACGCCGACCCGGTGTCGCAGATGACCTACCACCGCGGCTTCTCCCACTCATTGTTCGTGCTCACCGGGCTGGCGTTGCTGCTGGCGTGGCTGGTCGGCAAATGCTGGCCCGGCAAGGGCTACACCCTGCCCAGGCTGTTCCTCGCGTTCTGGCTGGTGCTCATCACCCACCCGCTGCTCGATGCCTTCACTGTGTACGGTACGCAGCTGTTCTGGCCACTGCAGACAACCCCGCAGAGCTGGGCTGCGGTATTCATCATCGACCCGGTCTACACGGTGCCGCTGCTGGCAGCGGTGGGTTACGCCATTTTCAAGGGCGTTACGCAGAGGGCTACTCGCCTGCTGACCCTGGCGCTGGTGTTCAGCACTGCCTACCTGGGTTTTGGCCTGGCCGGGCGGATGGCGGCCGAGCAGCGCTTCCAGGCGGCGTTGGAGCAACAGGGTGTCGTCGCCAGCGAGGTACGTGCCGTGCCCATCGCCTTCAACAGCCTGGTCTGGCGCGTGCTGGCCAAGACCCCGGATGGCCACTATTACGAAGGCATCAGCAGCGTACTCGACCGCCAGCCGCCAGAAATGCAACGCCTGTCGCGCAACCTTGATCTGGCCGAAGCACTGGCCGGGGCGCCGCTGCACCAGCGGCTGCGCTGGTTCACCGATGACTGGCTGCGCTACGACCAGGTCGGCGACGCGCTGGTGGTCACCGACCTGCGCATGGGCATCCCGGGCAACTACACCTTCCGTTTCAACATGGCGCACCGCGACAGCCAGGGGCGCTGGACGGTGGATGTGCCTTCGGTATGGCAAGGCAGCGGGCCTGGGACGATGTTCAATGGCGCTGACCTGGCGCTGATCTGGCGACGCATCGTCGAACAGCAACCGCCGTTGCCGCTGGCCGTCTGGACTGACCGCTACCTGGGTGTCAGCCCGGTCGAGGGCAGGCGCTAAGGCATGCGCTCGGCGGGGCTGGACCTGGTCAAGTGGACGGCGATGCTGACCATGGTCGCCGACCACCTGCGCTTTTTGTGGCCGAGTGCCGATGGCCTGTTCGTGCTGGGGCGTTTGGCATTTCCGCTGTTCTGCCTGGCGATCGCGGTGAATGTTGGGCGCGTCAGGGCAGGGGCGCTGTATACCCGCGTCAACCTGCGCTATCTGGGGCTGATGCTGCTGTTCGCGGTGCTGTCGGAACCGGCGTATCGCTGGCTGGACAGTGGCTCGCCGACCTTCAGCGTGATGCCGACACTGGTGTTGGGGTTGCTGGTAGCCTGGGGTGTGCATCACCCACTGATCTCGGCCCGGGTGCTCGGCCTCGCCGGGCTGGGAGTGGGGTGGCTGTTCAGCGAGCAGCTGATGTATGGCCTGCCGGGGGTGTTGCTGCCGGGCGCCTGGCTGATGGCACGCCGGCAGGGCGGCGTGGCCTGGTGCTTGCCTTGCCTGTTGGCCATGGGCGGGAACCTGACCAACAGCTGGCTGCAGGCGCATCTGTTGGCGCCTATTACTTTGTTGACGCTGGCTGCAGCAGCCTTGGCGATCCCGGTTGGCTGGGGGTTGCTGCGCCATGATGATTGGGCGGTGCCTGCTGTCGGGCGTTGGGGTTACCTGTTTTATCCGGTGCATTTGCTGGTTATAAGGGGGTTGGTTTGAGGTCGCAATGGGGCCGCTTTGCGGCCATTCGCGAGTAAACCCGCTGCTTCAGGACCGGTTGCAATCGGCCAATTCATACCCATTTAAAGCGGTCTTAATCGAGGCAGGATCAACCCATGGAACCCAACCGCTTCGGCGATATCGCGGCCTTTGTCAGTGCCGCCAAGGCCGGCAGTTTCACTGCCGCCGGCGCCAGCCTGGGGCTGACGCGCTCGGCGGTGGGTAAAAGCATTGCCCGCCTGGAAGCACGCATGGCGGTACGCCTGCTCAACCGCACCACACGCAAACTGAGCCTGACCGATGAGGGGCTGGTGGCCTTCGAGCGCTGGCGGCAGATTCTGGATGACCTGGACGAGGTGGAAAGCGCCATGGCCCAGCGCCGCGGCAAGCCCACCGGCACCCTGCGCCTGACGGCGCCGTTGTCGCTCGGCCAGCGGCATGTGTTGCCGATCCTCGACCAGTACCTCAAGCAATGGCCGGAACTGCGTGCAGATATTCGCTTCACCGACCGTTTCGTCGACCTGGTCGAGGAGGGCGTCGACGTTGCCGTGCGTATCGGTGCGCCAAAAGAAGATTCGCAGCTGTTGACCCGCACCGTAGCCTGGCAGCAGTTTGTCACCTGTGCCTCGCCGGCCTATCTGCAAGCGCGTGGCGTACCCGAGGTCCCCGCCGACCTCTACGGGCACGACAAGATCGCCTTCCTCGCCGGCGAAAAGGCCATGCCCTGGCGCTTTCACAGCGAAGCGGGGCTGCACCTGTGCGAAGACCCCGGGCGGCTGAACATCGACAGCTCGGAAGCGATGCTGGACGGCGCCCGCGCAGGTTTCGGGCTGATTCACCTGCCCACCTACATCACCGGCGACGATTTGCGTGCGGGCACGCTGGTAGAAGTGCTCCAGGTCTACCGGCCACCGGCAGATCCGATCCGCATCGTCTACCCGAGCAAGCGCCACCTGTCGCCGCGGGTTCGCGGTTTCATCGACCTGCTGGTGGCCAGTTGGGAAGCGGGTGTGCCCTGGGAATACTGACTGGGTGGCCGGCGAACGGCTCTGGCGCGGCAACGTTCGCACGATTCGAGGGCGTTGCAGATAGCTGCCCCGCAGTTGTGGCGCTCAGTGTCCAGATATTTTTATGCGAATTAGCAGAAATGCTAGTAGCTAGATTGCTCCGGATCGCCCAAGATGTACCGTGCAGAGGTTGGTCGAACGACACAGCCGCTTCAACTTTCACTGAAAACGCACCAATCAGCATTGAGGATTCAGAGCATGTCCAACAGACAAACCGGTTCGGTTAAATGGTTCAACGACGAAAAGGGCTTCGGCTTCATCACCCCGGACGGCGGTGGCGACGACCTCTTCGTTCACTTCAAGGCCATTGAATCGGACGGTTTCAAGTCGCTGAAAGAAGGCCAGAAGGTTTCTTTCGTTGCTGAAAAAGGCCAGAAAGGCATGCAGGCTGCTCAGGTGCGTCCAGAGTAAGTCGGCTGTGTGTCGAATACGCTCAGGCGTGATCGACCACTGAGAAACGGAGCCCTCAAGGGCTCCGTTTTTTTTGCATGAAATCCGGGTTGCGGGGCTTCACGCCTGCTGCAGGAACGGGTAGTCGGTATAGCCTTCAGGCCCATTGGCATAATCGAACTGCGGCCTGTGCGCGTTCAGCGGCGCCTGTTCACGCAACCGCGCTACCAGGTCGGGGTTGGCAATGTAGCTGCGCCCGAATGCCACGGCATCGATCAGGCCGCGCCCGATCAGGTCTTCGCCTTTGGCGGCGGTGTAGGCGCCGGCAGCAATGATCACCCCCGGATAGGCGGCGCGGATGGCTTCACGGAACCCGTCACGCAGCGGCTTGCCACCGGCCCAGTCAGGCTCGGACAGGTGCAGGTAGGCGAGGTTGCGTTTGGCAAGCTCGCGGATCAGGTACAGGCCGGCAGCCTCCTGGTCCTCGCCATTGTCGACGCCATTGAAACCACCCAGCGGGAAGACGCGGATGCCGACGCGCTCGGCGCTCCAATTGGCGATTGCTGCGTCCACGGCTTCCAGCACGATGCGCGCGCGGTTCTCGACGCTGCCGCCGTAGTGGTCTTCGCGCTGGTTGGCGCTTGGGGTGAGAAACTGGTGCAGCAGGTAGCCGTGGGCAGCGTGCAGTTCGATGAAGTCGAAACCGGCTTCCCGGGCATTGGTCGCAGCCTGGCCAAAATCGGCGACGATGTCGGCAATTTCGCTCTCACTCAGAGCACGCGGCGCAGAAGTTTCGACACGCACCAGGTTGCCTTGCTGGTCACGCAAGGTGGTACGTGCTCCGGCCGGCACTGCCGAAGGTGCCACCGGCGCCTCGCCGCCAGGCTGCAGGGACGTGTGTGAAACCCGCCCGGTGTGCCAGACCTGCACGGCACTGTGGCCGCCTTCGGCGTGAATGCCTGCGTTGATGCGCTGCCAGGCCGCAATCTGCTCGGCGCTGTGAATACCAGGCGAACCGGAATAGCCCTTGGCCTGGAAGGAAATCTGCGTGGCTTCGGTGATGATCAGCCCGGCGCTGGCGCGCTGGCGGTAATACTCGGCCATCATCGCGGTCGGCACGTCGCCCGGTTCAAGGCTGCGCAAGCGGGTCAGGGGCGCCATGAATACGCGGTTGGGCAGGGTGAGCGGGCCGATTTGCAGCGGTTGTAGCAGTTTCATTGCAGCTCCAGAGGTCAAAACCAATGGTGCGCACAATACCGAGGTGATTGGGGAAAGGGGGGACCGGGAGCCCGGCGTAGAGCTCCCCAATGGTCCTTGTATGTTGTCTGGGGTCTTTTTTCGGGCAAGCGCCACAGGGCGCGCGTGGGGGCTCACAGGTGCTTGCCACAATATTTCAGCGCCTGTGAGATCGAGCGCCGCCCGCGCGGCGCTTCGCAGCACAAGGCTGCTCCTACAATCTGTTTCGGGCCAATTATTCCTGAGGCCGAGGCGCTCGGCCCCTTGGCGCCTGCCTTGATATCGAGTTGGTACGACAAGGCGGTCGCGCACGATTGGCACAGGCCTCACTGGTTCGGTACAGCATTGGCGGCAGCGATTACCCCGTGCTGCTGGGCCAGGCGCCAATGCTTGATACGCCATGCGCGATAAGCAATTCAGATCGGACAACCTGACATTTTTGCCAGTAGCAGGTTGCAGCGCGATCGCCGATGATCCTGAGCATCAAACTCTGGAGCTCCAGCATCATGCCGGCAAAGCAACGGGAACTCTATTTCTACCAAGGTAGGCGTACGTCTACCACCATTGGGGGCGCAAGCGCACGCGTGGTTTGGGGCGCTTCGATCGCGTGCGCACAGTTAAACATCCACGACCAGATCATTTCAGCGCTGCAATGTGACCAAGCAAATACGATCATGAAAAACAGCCGAACGGCCGATTTTCAAATTTACACCCCTTACGGGTTTTCAAAATCACAAGAACCGACGACGTTGGTAACATTCGTGGGCCAGCGTCGCGACAAGGCCACGGGGAATTATCCTCTTGGCAACGGGCAGCGTGATTTTAATCCGCGCACGATGCGCTTCAATCAGCCGGACGCGCTGTCTCCATTCGGGAAGGGCGGGATCAATGGATATAGCTATTGCCAATCTGATCCCGTGAATCGAAATGATCCTGGCGGACGGTTCTGGGAGCGAATTAGAAATTTTCTAACTCGAACTTTCGGACGTCGCGCTCAACCACAGGATGTCGATGTGGAAATGAACCCTTTGCGACCCTCCGCCCCCACTCTGGATCAGCAGTCAGAGCCCCTGCCCAGCCAAGCTACCAGGCAGATAGCTGCATCAAGCACTGAGGCAACCTCTACTCATTCCTCTCTTGCAGGCAGTGGCAGCACTTCAAGCCCCGCTACAGTGCGCACGGCAGGCGTCGAATCTTCATCCCGGATAATGTCGGCCGAAACCAGAAAATTCCTGCTGAAGCTACCGGTTGCTTATGCAACGCAATACGTAGTTCAAATTACCGCTGCAGAAGCTTTGGGGAATAGTCCTGCCGCCCGTGGAGTGGCGGCAGTATTTGGTGTAACAGCGGGAGTCGGTTTGGTTTATGTACTGAATAGAAAATATATGCATGACGCTTTCTATTACGCCAGAAATCTTGTAAGGCGCTAATGAGCCTGCTTCGAACGTTTTGAATCGACTCAAGTGTGCTCGTTAGAATGGGTTGTGAACTTGGGGGGGGCGAGAGCTGAGCCAACAACTATAAATCGTCTTAACGAGAACAATGGAAAGGTTCGCCAATCCGTTCAAGCGCGTCTTTCAGGCTCAGGGAACGCTTCATTAGCAGAGACAGCATGGCCATGGCATCTGAATACCCCCTTGCTACCACTGCCTCAACCTGATCACCAACGCATTGCAACGCAATGAAGTCGCCTTCCTCCGGCTCACCGACAAATTCAATACGATCCCAGTCCCGCGCATGCCCCAGCACTTCGTAAGTGCGCCCATGCTGGTATGTCCAGAAGAACGGCACATCGGCGTAGCGGCGCTGCTCGCCGAGCATATTGGCGGCGGCGATTACCCCTTGCTGCTGGGCCAGGCGCCAGTGCTCGATGCGCACCGGCCGCCCCGCAAGCGGGAAGGTCACGATGTCCCCTGCGGCCCACAGACGGTCGGCGGCGCGCATTTCGGTATCTACCCGCAGCGATTTGTCTTCGGTCAGGGGCACGCCCTGGAGGAAGCCGGTGGCCGGCTTTACCCCGGTGCCCAGTAGCACCAGTGACGTTTGCAACCGTTCACCGTTGCTCAGCAACACGGCTTCCACCTTGTCTTGGCCCTCGATCCGCTCGACCTCGGTGGGGCCATGAAAGGTAACGCCTTTACGTTCGTGCAGCGCGCGGATGCTGCGGCCAATGCGCTCCCCCAACTGCCTGGCCAGGGGGATTTCATGGCGTGTGACCACGTGTACGTGTACGCCGTACTTACGCAGCGCCGAGGCGGCTTCCAGCCCGATGAAACCGTCGCCGACGATCACCACTGGCTGGCCAGGTTCGGCCGCGTCGAGCAACTGCGCGGCATCCTCCCTTGAGCGCAGGGTGAATACCCCAGGCAGGTCGACACCCGGAATGTCGGGGCGGATTGCTTTGCCACCTGTGGCCAGCAGGCAGGCGTCATAGTCGAACTGCTGGCCGTCGGCGAGGGTGAGTTGGCGTTTTTGGCTGTTCAGGGTGCGCACCTTGCCGTGCTTGCGTTCCAGATGGCCTTTGCGCAGGGCGTCGGCTTCGAGCAATGCGGGCACTTCGTCGGCGGGCATCTCCCCGGCAATCACGAATTTGCTCAGGGCGGTGCGGTCGTACGCTGGCTGGCGCTCCTGGTCGATCCACAGCAGCCGGCCCGCAAAGCCGTGGGACAGCAGGGTGGCAACTGCGGCGCTGCCGGCGGCACCGGCGCCGACCACGACGAAACAGCGGGCATCGCTGTGCCTGGGCGGCTCGATCACGGGCAGGGGTTGATCTTCGACCCAGACTTCGTCGCCCTTCACCCAGGCCTTGTAACGCCGCAGGTCAGCCAGGGCAGGTGGCTCGCAGACCACACCGTCGTCAACGGCGAACGCAGCTTTGTGCCAAGGGCACACCAGCAGGCCAGCGCAGACCACACCTTCATCGAGCGGGGCGCCCGCATGCGGACAGGTGGCCTGGTAGGCATGCACCTGGTCGCCTTGGCGGATCAGGATCAGTTCTTCGTTGCCGGCTTGTACGCGTAGGGGACGGTGTTGATCGAGCTGGGCCAGGCGGGCGACGGCGTGCTGGGTCATCGGGCTTCTCCAAAGGGGGCCTTTGCAACCATTTGACGCCTGGGGTCGGGAGTAAGTGCACCTATCTGACGATCGGAGTGGTGTATGTGCAACTGGCATTTTTATCAGTTTCAGTATGCCCCGCGTTTGCCCATCCTTTCACTGAGCGCCGCTATCAGGAGCCGGCATGCTACTCACAGTGGATATACAACAGTCGGTAATGGGCGCCACGCCTCACACTGCGTATGGGTTCAACTCGCGGAGCAACGCTGCTTTGGGCTTTGTCGGCGAGTGGCGAGACATTGCCACGGGGGGCTATCTGCCTGGAAATGGCCAGCGCTTGTATCGTTCGAATTTGATGAGATTCTGCAGCGCTGACTCATTTAGCCCCTTTGGTAAAGGAGGACTGAACAGCTATGCCTACTGTCAGGACGACCCCGTAAACCATGTCGACAGAAGCGGTCATGATTTTGTGCGTACCCTGCAGCAGTTCTTCAGTGGCTTCACTGGGTTGATAAACACCGGCATGTCAGGGCTCAAGGTTGCTACACCCATTATCAAAAGGTCAGTTCATGCCGCGCAGTTGAACATGACAGCAGAGCAGTACCTCGCCTTTCCCACGCGTATTCCCGAATACCCTAAGCTGGCTCGCGCCGGCAATTCAATTGCAACGGTATCGGGGGTGGCCAGTGTGATCCTGGGCACGCCAACCGGAATCGTAGCGGCTTGGCAAGCGCAATCGTCATTGTCTTCGATGTTTTCGTCGGGGACGCGGCTGGGCACTGGAGCATCGGGCATGACAGGGCGGGCGATGCAGGCCTGGAGCTCCTCGAAGCGTACACTCGCAGACATCTCGCAGTACAACATCAGCTACGCGCAGATTGCGAGTGAGGTGGCGCAGGAAATGTTCGGTGTGAATATGCTACGCGCAAGGGAATCGGGCATTGTTCGCATTGAACTGCCCGATGAAATGCGCAACCTCCGGAACATGCCGGCAACTAAAGAGCTGTTGGAGGTAATGGTCAGCACCGTTTAGCGATAATGTCAGGCTGACGAGCGGCGGGGATGGTTCTTTTATGTGGCCTGGGCGGACCTCTTCGCGGGTAAATCGAATTGCGCACCGCCGCTCCGATTTACCCCCGAATGAGTTCAACTGGCTTTTGCAGAGCTCAACGCACCCGCGCGGGTGATGCGCAAGGCCACCAGGCTACCGACCACGATCAGCGCCGCCAGCGAGTACAGCGCGGCATCGGTGGAACCGGTCTGGTCCTTGATGAACCCCACCAGGTACGGGCTGAGGAAGCCGGCCATCTGGCCCACCGAGTTGATGATCGCCAGGCCCGCCACCGCTGCACCGGCGCTGAGCAGCGCAGTGGGCATAGGCCAGAACATCGGCAGGCCGGTAAGGGCACCCATGGTGGCGATCGACAGGCCGAGGATGGCGATGGCAGGGTTGCCGGCGAAGTTGACCGCAATCAGCAGGCCGATGGCACCCATCAGCATCGGCACCACCAGGTGCCAGCGCCGCTCGTTGCGCAGGTCAGCCGAGCGCCCGCAGAGGATCATGAACACACCGGCCAGCAGGTACGGGATGGCGCTGAGCCAGCCGATCAGCAGCGGGTTGTCGAAGCCCATGCTCTTGATGATCGAGGGCAGCCAGAAGTTGATCGCGTATACGCCGCTCTGGATGCAGAAGTAGACGAAACCGAAGGCCCAGATCAGCGGGTTGGTCAGCACGGCCAGCACGCGGTCCCCGCTGGTGCCGGGCTTGCCAGCGGCATCGGCCTGCAGGTCGCTGGCGATCATCTGGCGTTCTGCCGGGCTCAGCCAGGCGGCTTTCTGGTAGCCGTCGCTGAGCAGGAACACGGCCAGCATGCCAAGGGCAACGGTGGGCAGGCCCTGGATCAGGAACATCCATTGCCAGCCGGCCAGGCCGTGCTGGCCTGCAGCGAAGTGCTGCAGGATCCAGCCCGAGAACGGCCCGCCAAGCAGGCCGGACACCGGGATCGCCGACATGAACAGGGCCATGATGCGACCACGGCGGGCAGCCGGGAACCAGCGCGAAAGGTACAGCACCACGCCCGGGAAGAAGCCGGCTTCGGCAGCGCCGGTGAGCAGCCGCAGGGTGTAGAACTCGGTGGGCGTGGTGACGAACAGCAGGCAGGTGGAGAGGCTGCCCCAGGCGATCATCATCAGCGCAATCCAGCGCCGCGGTCCGAAGCGGTTGAGCGCCAGGTTGCTCGGCAAGCCGCAGAGCACGTAGCCGATGAAGAAGATGCCGGCCCCCAGGCCGTACACCGTTTCGCTGAACTTCAGCGCGTCGAGCATCTGCAGCTTGGCAAAGCCGACGTTGACGCGGTCAAGGTAGTTGAACAGGTAGCAGATGAAAATGAACGGAATCAGCCGCAGGGTGATGCGCCGGTACAGCGCGTTGCGGGTGGAGTCCGTGCCTTGGTCAGGGGCGGGGCTGTGTGCCATGATCGGGTTCTCTGTTGTTATGGTTGTCGCCGCGTCGCCTGTTTCGGCGCTCGCCCTGACGAGTCTCGGGGACGGCGGCGTACCTGTCTTTGTGCTTTTGCACAGCGCTTGGGCCAGCCTGCTGTGCCCGGGCCCAAAAGCCTAACACCCCTAAGGACCCTGCAATGTTCGAACTCGACCATGACCTGGCACAGGATATCGTTGACCGGGCCATGGCTATCTTGCCGTGCAACGTCAACGTGATGGACAGCCAGGGCTTGATCCTGGGCAGTGGCGAACCGGAGCGCATCAACACCCGCCATGAAGGCGCGCAACTGGTGTTGGCCAACGGCAGGATCGTCGAGCTGGACAGCGACGCGGCCAAATGCCTGAAGGGCGTGCAGCCGGGGGTGAACCTGCCGCTGATGCTCGATGGCCGGCTGATGGGTGTACTGGGCCTGACTGGTGAGCCGCAACAGGTGCGTACCTATGGCGAGCTGGTGCGCATGACCGCTGAAATGCTGCTGGCCCAGCGCCATTTGCAGGCCGACCAGCAATGGCGTCGGCAGCGCTGTGACGACCTGCTGGCGCTGTTGCTCGGCGGCAGCGGCGACTCCCCACGGCTGCTCGATGAAGCCCGGCAACTGGGCCTGAAACCCCAGTTGCCGCGGGTACCGTGCCTTTTTGAACTGGCCTCGGGCCCTCCCGCCGAGGCGCTGTCGGCATGGTTGATGAGCCGTTACCCGGACAGTTGGTGTGTCAGCCCGGCTCGCCAGTCGTTGCTGTGGTGTCGCCCGGCCGGCGCGGCGCTGGACGAGCCCCGCCTGCTCGAGCGCCTGCAACGCCATGGCTGGGAAGTGGAGCGGCTCGCCGTGGGCAGTGCTGCGCAGAGCCTGGAGCAACTGCGCCGAGGTTATCGCCGGGTGCGTGACTTGCTGGCATACGGGCGCGAGGTACTGCCCGGCGAACGGTTGCTCAGCCTGCAGCGCTACCGGTTGCCGGCCATGTTGTGGCGGCACCGCAACGATGATGCGCTAGATGAGCTGCTGGAACCGTTGCAGCGCATCCGCGCCAAGGACGGCAGCGGCCAGTTGCTGACCACCCTGCGCACCTGGTGCGCGCATGACGGCCAGAGCCAGGCGTGTGCCGATGCCCTGGGTATACATCGCAACAGCCTGCGTTACCGGCTAGAGCGGATTGCCGAACTGGGCGAGGTTGATCCGTTGCGCATGGAAGGGATGCTCAGCTTGTATCTGGGGTTGCAGTTGTTGCCGGCTGGGTGATGGGGTGAGCTGCGGCGGGCGTCGGCGGCAGCTGGCCTGCCGCAAATAGCCCCGAAGCAGGCACAAATGCATCTGCCCAAACAACCCGTCCCGCGTTTTGTGCATTTGACCGAGGCCCCCCAGGCGCACAACTGTCAGCATGCCGCTCATCAGGACAGGAGAATCCCCATGAAAATCGTCATTGCCCCCGACTCGTTCAAGGACAGCCTCGACGCTGCCGGTGTCGCCCGCGCCATCGCCGCCGGCCTGGCCGAGGCCTGGCCGCAGGCCGAGCTGGTCGAGTGCCCGATGGCCGATGGCGGGGAAGGCACCATGGAGGCGATCCTTGCTGCCAGCCACGGCGAACTGCGCCGCCAGGCCGTACGCGGCCCGCAGGGGCAAAGTGTCGAAGCCGGCTGGGGCTGGTTGCCGCAAAGCCGCACGGCAATCATCGAAATGGCCCAGGCCAGTGGCCTGCAGCTGGTGCCAACCAGCCAGCGCGACGCCTGCCGCAGCAGCACCTGGGGCACCGGCGAGCTGATTGCCGCCGCCCTGGCCGCCGGCGCGCAGCGGGTGGTGCTGGCCATCGGCGGCAGCGCCACCAACGATGCCGGCAGCGGCATGTTGCGGGCGCTGGGCTTGCGCCTGCTGGATGCCGAAGGGCAAACGCTGGAAGAGGGCGGCCTGGCCTTGGCCAGGCTGGCCCGCATCGATGCCAGCGACCTCGACCCGCGCCTGGCCGAGGTGCAGTTTGAAGTGGCTGCCGACGTCGATAACCCACTGTGTGGGGCCAACGGTGCATCGGCCATTTTCGGCCCACAGAAGGGTGCGAATCCGCAGCAGGTTGATGCGCTCGACCATGCCCTGGGGCATTTTGCCGACCATTGTGCGCAGCTGCTGGGCGAGGATATGCGTGACTACCCTGGCTGCGGTGCTGCCGGCGGCATGGGTTTTGCGGCCCGGGCATTCATGGGTGCACAGTTCCGCCCGGGGGTAGAGGTAGTGGCTGAACTGGCCGGTCTCGATGCGCTGGTACAAGGCGCTGATCTGGTGGTGACTGGCGAAGGGCGCTTCGATGCGCAGACCTTGCGCGGCAAGACGCCAATGGGGGTAGCCCGGGTTGCCAAGCGCCATGGTGTGCCGGTGGTGGTACTGGCCGGGACCTTGGGTAAGGGCTATCAGGCCCTGTATGCCCATGGGATAGATGCGGCCTTTGCCCTGGCAAGTGGGCCGATGAGCCTGGAGCACGCGTGTGCCAATGCTGGGGAGCTGTTGCAGGCACGGGCTTGTGATATCGGGCGGTTGTGGCGTTGTTCGAAGCGGGTCTGAAGGTATTGCCCCGGTGGGGAGCGCAGGTCATGTGGGGGGTGGCCTCTGGGAGGTTGCATCAGGGCTGACAGGTGTATGCCTTGGTATATTCAGCGCCTGTGAGATCGAGCGCCGCGCGGGCGGCGCGATCTGGGAGTGTCAGGTTTTTTGTGTGCGGGCCGGTAATGGCCTGCCGCCCGGCAGGCCTTGATTTCACCAGGTTGGCCTGATGAACCGATCTCCGTACAGAATCGCAAATTGATTCATCGCACTTTTCCAGTCATGCGCCGCTGACCCCCAGTTCGCTGTGATGT